>JAFADM010000222.1 GCA_023424865.1 Bacillota bacterium
ATGTCCCGGTAGCCGTCAAATTGCAAGGCCTGAAGCCGATTATTCTACACCTGTCTTATATTTTTGCCAAGGGGTTTTATTAATTATTTTCGACTGTTGTAGAAAATGAAAAAAGGCATTACCGATACGTTTTATTTTTTGGTTGAGGCCACCAGAAGCATCATGGGGCGCCGAAGCTCGTCACCCATGCCGGGCACGGAATCCAGAAGCTGGGAAGCAGGCCGGGGCTCAACAATGCGGTTAATGGAAAAGCCTGTTTCTAGCAGCGTATTCATATAAGTTGTAAGGCTTTTGTGGTACTTGACAACCTTCTCTCCCAAAAAAACCGTCTCCCTCTTCCCTTCGTAAAAATACCTGTCGACCGGCCAATGGCTGCGTTCCCCGGCAGCATCAAATACCCACTCCTGCCCGCCATGGGCTGTAAAGATGGGATGCTCCACTGAAAAGACAAAATCGCCTCCTGCTTTAAGGCAAAAACTTACACGTCGGCAGATATCCTGAAAATCCGGGGTGTAGTGAAGAGCAAGGGAGCTTATAACCAGGTCAAAGGAATTGGGCTCAAACACCATATCCTCCATTGCCATCCGGCGATATTCCACATTGGCAAAGCAGGCAGTTTTCTCTTTGGCAACAGCCAGCATCTTCTCCGACAAATCAATCCCCAGAACATAGGCGGCTTGTTGCTCGGCTGCATAAATGCAATGCCAGCCAAAACCGCAGCCGATATCCAGGACACGTTTACCTTTAAAATCTGGCAGCATTTTTTTTAATTCATGCCATTCCCCTGCGGCGCTTAAGCCCTGAACAGAACGTGGAAAGTGGCTGTAGGTCTCAAAAAATTTACTATCGTCGTACTTGTTTTCTTTCATAATACTTTTTCCCCCTAATGACTGTATTCAACTGTTTATTCTAACCGTTTTATTAGGATTGCATATTTTAATATACCATCTTTCTTGCCATCAAAGGATTTATTATTACAGGGCTTCCTTTAAGATAAAATTTCTTTAAGCATACCCAGCCTTAGGCTTAATGGAATTAATTTTTTTGCAGATAGTTTGCTTTTTTTCAAAAGACAAAGTAGAATAAAAACAAGGTAAATACCGAAGGTATCCTCGGTTTCGAAGATAAGTCCATGAATAAAGGCAGTAAAACTAAAACTAAGATACAGCAGATCACGAAAGAACTGATTTTAACCAAAGGCTACCCTTTTGTCACTATGACTGATGTATCCCTGGCCGTCCCCCTGTCCATTGGCGGACTATACTACCACTACGGGTCCATTGAAGAAATCCTTATGGATTTAATTCACTCAGAGACAGGCAATGTGTGGATGCTCTTTGAAGGCAAGGATACCTTTGATTCTTTAATTTCCGCTCTGGAACAGTATTTTGAACTGGAAAAGAGGGACTTGCTGACTTTCGATCATACGCTCAATACGATCCTATATCAGTATTATTTCAGCTTTCCCCAGGACAAAAGGAAAGCAATTCTGGAAATTTCGTACACACAAGTCATGGAAAAGATGCAAAGGGTTTTGATAAGTTTTTTTAAGGATGAAGAACCTGTTAAAACCATTACAAACCATCTCTATGTGGTTTTGCAGGGCTTAAACATGCTGGCCATGACAGGTCGGATTACACCTGAAATTATTGATTGGGAATTTGAACAAACCGTTCAAATGATAAAGGACTATTATATGCAGCAGAAAGGAACGGGATTATAAATGGAATATTCGGTTGAAAAGGTGTCTGAAGAGAGCTTTGGGAAACTCAAGGTTTGTGAGAAAAGGATGACGTATAACGGTACACAATGGCGCTACACGGTCAGCGGAAGCGGAAATACATATATTCTCGCCCTCCTTTCAAATGTAGCCGGACAATGGCTTGCTTTGCCCTTGGCGGAAGAATTCATGGACAGCTGCACCACTATTGCGTTATCGGTGCCGCCTATGCCAAGCTTTGAGAAAACGGCTGACGGGCTGTATAACCTTTTAATGCAGGAGCAGGTTGAAAAATGCTATGGCATCGGACATTCAAACGGCGGAGTGCACCTGCAAAACCTTATCCAAAAGCACCCGCAAATAGTGGACAAAATCGTTTTTTCCCATTCGTTAACATCAATGAATGAGAATGATGCCTATACCACCAACGCATCCGAGCTCAAGGTATATCAATTAACCCGCAAAATACTGAAGGTACTCCCCGTTTCCATTCTAACCTCTGCCCTTAGCCGCATGGCACTAAACAAGCTGGTTCTGAAGGCTGGAAAGCCTGAAACTGAGAGGCTTCTCACACTGTGCAGACAAACATTGAAGCAATTGACAAAAAAGGATTTTCTTACAATGGCAGATTGTATGGAGGATTTTCTTTACCATTATACCTTCACACCAGAGCCCTATATCAACAGGCCCCAGGACGTTTTAATCGTGGACAGCCCAACCGACAAAATAGCCAATCCCATGCAGCGGGCCCAAATGCTTCGCTTGTGCCCCGGTGCTCAGGAATACCATTTCAAAACCGGAGGACACGTTACACTTATAAACTGCCAGGAGGAATACCTTAGCCTCCTTCACCGCTTCTGGAGGGTGTAGCCAGTTTAGTTATGTACTTAGGTCACTTTACAAGTAACTACACCCAGACCGTGAAACGGGCTGTTGACAACAAAGGGCTGTATGCTCCCGCAGAGAGAGTATGCAGCCTGTGAGGTTGTAACAGCGCCTGTAACCGTAGCGTTGAGGATGCGTGTCCGTCTTTTGACTATCCATTACTATTCGTCATTGACAAAGCGTCACTCTGTGATGTAAGCTTGCAACAGAGTTTAAATCTGTTAGGGGAATATTATATGGCAAGAGTAGTAAAAAAGCCGGAGGAAAGAAAAGAAGAATTGCTGGACATAGCAATTAAGCTATTCATGGAAAAGGGCTATATGAATACTTCGGTAAAAGATATTTATACGGAGGCCAGCGGTTCATTCGGTATGTTCTATCATCACTTTGCGTCAAAAGAAGAAATATTTGAAGCTGCAATGGACAGGTATACCGATTTATTTGTTTCAGGTATTTCCGAGATTTTACTGGATAAAACACTCCCTTATAAGGAGCGGTATAAACGTGTTTTTATCCATTGGTTGGGATTAATTAACGGGCGCGATAAAGTACGGGGAACACAACATGATGTTGAGGTTTTCAGAGTATTATCAAGCAAAATGTTGAACGGTGCTGTTGAGCCGGTTAAGTGTTATTTTGACGAGGGAATAGAACAAGGAATTTTAAAAATAGAGGATAGCCGCAGCTACGCAATATTTATTATCTATGGAATTTTCGGATTGATAAGCGAGGAAAGAAATCGTATTGGATGCAGTGAAAATGCCCGATATATATTCAAAAATATCTCAAAGCTGATTGTACCTATACTTGGTGTTGATGAAAGTACGTTTAACTTTCCGGAGGAAAAATAATATGCATAATGATTTGTTTTCAATAGGCCCTTTCACTGTTCATACATACGGGCTGATGATTGCTATTGGTGTTATAGCCGCATATTTGACCGCTGGATATCGGGCAAAACGTTTGAACATAAATAGCAGTCACATTGATTTGTTGAGTGTTTGGATTTTATTGGGCGGGATATTAGGCGCAAAGATCTTATATTGGTTTACCCAGATAAAAAATATAATGCAATCCCCCGCAATCTTACTGAATATAACAAACGGGTTTGTTGTGTATGGCGGTATTATCGGCGGCATATTAGCAGGCTATTTATATTGCAGAAAAAAGCAATTGGCATTTTTAAAGTGTTTTGATTTGTTTATACCCTCTGTCGCATTAGCACAAGGATTGGGTCGTATTGGCTGTTTCATGGCAGGCTGCTGTTATGGCATAGAAACAACAAGCGCATGGGGGGTGGTATTCCCTTCATCTTCCCTTGCTCCCGGCGGAGTACCTTTAATACCTACACAGTTAATTTCAAGCGGCCTGGATTTTATTCTTTTTGCAATAGTGATATTTTATGCGAAAAGGAAAAAGGCAGACGGTCAGGTAGCCGCTCTTTATTTGATTTTATACAGTGCGGGCAGGTTTAGCCTTGAATTTTTCAGAGGTGATTTAGCGCGTGGGAGTGTCGGTGTATTATCGACTTCGCAATTTATAGCCATTTTCCTATTTATTATTGGGTGCGTGTTGTTTTTTGTAAAGCACCGTAAAATAATCGTTAATACGCCTGGAGAATAGACCCCAAGGACAGGATATGTTTGGAATGCTGACGAAACGAGCTGGGATGCAAAGCGAGTGCATCATTCAAGGCTAATGTAAAGGTTCCGGCAGAGCGGGAAAGAGGATGCTCAGGCGTTCTGGACTCTTAAAAACAGGAAACGGCAGCTTTCGTCCACCCTTTCGGATAAGAATTCAGCTGCCGTTTCGTTTATTATAAGCCATTAAATCAAGAGTTGATTTAAACTCAGGCAATTGGATTTAATTTAAATATGCACACTTATGAGACCTTTTCAACCCAAGCAGCAAATGCAGCTAAGAAGCCGTCAATAAACGCTTTGGTATCCGCATTGCCCAGCGCGCCTTTTTCATCAAGGGAGGTATGGTACGAGCCCAGATAAGCCTCCGGCTGAGCCAGGGTCAAAACATTCAGGAATGTAAGCACCTGGCGCAGGTGATGATTAGCGCCAAAGCCACCGATAGCACCCGGAGACTGGCTGATGACAGCGCCGGGCTTACCAGCCCAAGCATTTGCCCCATAAGGTCTGGAGCCTACATCAAGAGCATTTTTAAGTGCCGCCGGTATCGAACGGTTGTGTTCGGGAGTAATAAAAAGTACGCCGTCAAAGGCCTTAATTTCATTGCGGAACGTGGTGTATTCCTGAGGATCGTTGCCATCGTAATCCTGATTGTAAAGAGGAAGCTTGCTGATATCTACCGCTTTAAAGCTGTAGCCTGCCGGTGCATGGCCAATTACGTAGTCAGCGATGCTCTTTGAAAAGGAATTCTCTCTTAAACTGCCTGTGATAATGCCTATTGTTTTGTTCATGGTAAAATACCTCCTGATATCCTTATAAATTTATAATATTATAATTTTATGATTTTTATTTTTATTTTATTGATTTCTTACCGTAAATCTTGTACGGATAAATTGCGGATTTTCAATTTCATTTAAAATGGCTACAGCCATGGTTCCGCTTGTAACAACGGACTTCCCGTCAGCCGACGCCAGCAGGTGATCCTTTCCCAAAACAGGAACAGTTGCTTCTCCTGCAACAAATTCGGCCGAAGGAGATACCCCCACCCAGTTAACATTCTCAATGCTTCTTAAGAAGTTCAATGCTTTATAGGCTTCAATAGGGATGGTAATCCATGATGCTGCGTCGGGAACGGTTTTCAATGTATCCAGAAACAGCTTTCCCTCCTGGTCCAAAAGGCTTGCTGCTCCCAGAATAAAGAACAAGCGGGGTTTTTCTGTTTCTCTGAATAAGGCAATGAGCTTAGCCGCTAAATCCAGGTGCAAATACGCCTTATCAGGGCTTGTAGCAAAAGCGTTTACGATAACATCAAAGCCCTCCAGATCGGATTTTGTTAAATTAAATACATCTTTAGTTATAAGTTTAGCGTCGCTCCCCAGCAAGGAAACAGCTTTTTCCTTGTTTCTGACGATTGCGGTAACATCGTGTCCCCGGGCTACGCTTTCTTTATATAGGGCCGTACCGGCCATGCCGGTTGCACCGATAATTCCAAGTTTCATGATAGACCTCCTGATAAATCAAACAAATTCCTTTGTAATATCCGCCAATGTAATAGCGGATAATTTTTCCTCGGTTGCGGACTGTATACTGTCATATAAGTTTTCAAGTGTGCTTTCAATCTTTGCCCCTACGGGACATTTATGATTCGTGTTGCCGTGAATGCTGAACAAATACGGATTATCCTCTACGGCACGGAATATATCAAGAATGGTAATCTCCTCTTCTTTCCTTGCCAGTCCTGTAACACCGAGCTTGGTACTTGCCTCAATTAGCTTAGCTTTCTTCAAACGGCTCATCAATCGGCGAACCAAAGCAGGGTTTGTGTTAATACTTGAAGCAATATACTCTGAGGTTACCGGGTCCGTACCTTTTAGCGCAACAACACTTAATATATGAATGCTTACCGACAGTTTTGTTGAATACATACGCAACTCCTTTTGTAACCATTATAGTTACAAATACATCTTTTGTCAAGCGTATAAATGCAGTTTTCTCAAAAAATTTAAAGTTAATCAATAGATAGCAGACAGGCTGATAGCTGTCATTTCACCTTCTATTGCAAAGGGCAAAGGTTATAGAAATTTAAGCTATTATGCTAAAATGAAGCTTAAAACCCTTTTTTATTGGAAAAGAAAGCGGAAATTAAGCTTTACTTTACAACTTCATAACAAGATAATGATATATTTAATAAAAAAGAAGGTTGATACGAATGGCCGCCATTTTAATTGTCGAGGATGAACCAGCCATCAGTGAATTAGTCAAAAGGAATTTACAGCTTGTTGGTCATAACTGTACTTCTGTTTTTGATGGAAAAGCAGCTATTGCCGAAATTCAGAACCATCCCTATGATTTAATGCTTTTAGATATAATGCTTCCAGAGTATGACGGTTATGAGGTTTTTCAAAAGGCACTTAATACTCCGACTATTTTCTTAACAGCGAGAAACAGCCTATCGGATCGTATAAAAGGATTTTCTATGGGCGCAGATGATTATTTAATAAAGCCCTTTGAAATGCTGGAGCTTCTTGCACGAGTGGAGGCGGTGCTTCGGCGGACTCATAAAAACAAGACCCGCTTTGAAGCAGGAGACGTAACGATAGATTTTAACAGCCGACAGGTGTTTTGCAGAAATAAGCCTGTGGAGTGTACCCCAAAGGAATATGACTTGTTGGAGGTACTGGTAAACAACCGCAATATTGCATTATCCAGAGAACGGCTTTTGGAGCTTGTATGGGGATATGACTATGAAGGGGATACGAGAACCGTTGATGTTCACATACAAAAGCTGCGAAAAAAACTAAGCTGGGAGAATGCCATAAAAACGGTCTACAAGCTGGGCTATCGCCTTGAGGCAAGCTTATGAAATATAAGACCTTTTTAATGACTCTCGCCCTTTTCCTTTTATTTTATAATTTAGGAATACTTATCATTTCGATTGCTACCTTCAAGGATACCGTAAACCGCGGGAAGGAAAAAAGCCTTGGTGAGCATTATTTTATAACCGCCGGACTTATAAAGGATTTTGAGGCTGTAAAAAGCCGCGAAATTGATATTGATGCTTCGATAGATTCGCTTGTTCAGCCCTATAGCTTTCTATCCGGAGATAAGAACGTAAAACTGGTGTTTTATAAGAATAAACAGATTGTTTATTCCAACCGGTTGGAAATAACCTTACCGGATAGTTTATTGGAGCTTCCGGATAGCGGGAACCGTATCGTTTCCACACAAAAATCAGACGGTCATCACTATGTTATTGTTTCAGGAAAGCTTCCTGAACCCTATGCTTCCTATACGATGGTTTATATTTATGATATGACAGAGGTCATAAATTCTTGGAGACAAATGAAAAACCTGCTGTTTGGAACGGGATTCATTCTTTCCGGCTTTCTTGCTTTTGGGCTTTTCCTGTTGCTCAGCCAAATATATAAGCCTCTGCTGCAAATTTCCAAGATCTCACAGGATATTGCAGCAGGCGCCTATGACACCAGATTGCCGGTAAACGGGCATGATGAACTATCCAAAATGGCATACAGCTTTAATCATATGGCTGAGGAAATTCAGCGTCAAATGACAGAACTGATTGCCACCGCAGAAAAAAAGCAGCAGTTTATCGATAATTTTGCCCACGAGCTTCGGACACCCCTTACCGCAATTTACGGCTATGCGGAATTTATGCAAAAAGCCGCCATGACCGAGGATGACAGGCTGTCGGCCCTTTGCTACATTATGTCGGAAAGCCGGCGTTTGCAGACCATGTCCTATCAGCTGCTTGAACTGGCTAACCTTAAAAATGATCAGGTCATCTGGAAAGAGCTAAAAATAGCCACTCTTTTTCAATCCGTCAAGCAGACATTACATAGTAAAATTATAGATAAAGAAATTCATATTGAATTCCGTCATGAAATAGATAGCATTCAGGGAGATGCCTGTCTGCTGGAAAGTTTATTGGTCAATCTTATCGATAATGCTATAAAGGCATGCGCCAGAGGCGGCAGAATTGTTGTGGGTGCTGCCATGGAATCCGGATTCAAAATTTTAAATGTTCAAGATAATGGAAAAGGCATGAGTACAGAGGTACTTCAACATATTACGGAGCCTTTTTACCGTGCCGAGAAATCACGGAACCGCAGAGACGGCGGAGCAGGATTAGGCCTTTCCATTTGCAGGGAGATAGCTGAGCAGCATGGCGCCGAACTGAAATTCATGAGTCGTCCGGGAGAAGGGACCACCGCGAAGATATATTTTACAACTTCAACATAACTTGATGATACTTCGATAAACTCTCCCCTTTATACTGCTCATTGTGATCACAATAAATAATAAGGAGCGAATTTCATTGAAAGTAAACACATTGCAAAAAAGTGAGCTAAAAAAAGTTCTGCTGGCTGCCACAGCAGTCATCGCAGCAACAGCATTACTGTTCCAGGGCTTCACACTGATAGCCGAAGCGGCAGAATTCAGAACGATTGAGAGCATTCCCACAAGCTATACCACTTTTACCGGCGATTCGGCGCAGAATGTAAAAATCAGCTTGCCGGAAGGCTACAGGAAAGCGAATTATACGGTGGGAACCATCGATCTTGAATTCTATCGCACCCAAACGCCAACCATCATGGATATGACTAAAGAGGAGGCTGCAGAAATTGGCGCACAAGCTCTTTGGTCGGTATTTGCTCTGGAGCTGGAGGGACTGAAAGTGGAAATGGGATACCAGCCTGCCAATGAAAATCTTCCCCGTTCAAGATGGTATGGGGATGTATTGATTGATGGTATACGCAGTTATTCTTTTTCGGTGGACTCTGTAACGGGTGAATTATTCTCCTTAAACCATGCCCGAACACTGAAAGAAAAGGTCTCTCTGGCTTTTGATGCTGCGCTCGATAAAAATCCCCAGGAATATTTGGAACTGGCAAAGAAGCTGGCGGAGAAATTTAATATTGTCCACGGACCTGTCAAGTCGGTGGAATATAATGGACAGGGCTACGGCGGCAATGATCCCTCCCTCTCCGTTGACATTACGGGAGAAAACGGAGAAATCGCTTTGTTAAGCTTGTCCCGGTTTGACCAGGCGCTGTTGGGTATTGGCTACGATGCCAGCTATAAGTATGTTCTGAATGGAATTGAACGCATTGAGCTTGAGCTTAAGGAAAAGGCCAAGGAGCAGGAAGAATCAGCTTCAACAACTAAGGAAACTACTCCCGTTTTAATACCTTATAGAGAAGGCTCAAATTAATTATTGCAAGGAAGCGCGCTGGAGCGTGGATTATGTAAAAGCCACTATGTAAGCTGCAACGAATAATCTAATTTTAACAGTAATCACCGCCATATTTTAAAGATATGTCGGTGATTACTGTTTCTAAGGCACCAAGCTGTCGTGCCGCAACGCTGCGGTTAAGCGACACCCTGATAAATCAGGATTTCCAACAGTGAGGACAGCACATTGCTTCTGGTTATCAGCTCAAAGCTTTGGCCACAATCTTCCCTGTAAATACGCAATGCCTGCAAAACGGCTATTTTGTTATGTCTTTCCGGCTGAATTTTAATGGCATATTCCGCTCCATTAATTGTTACATTTACAGTGTAGCTTGCTTCCAGCGGCCCGGTGTGAGCCCTCCTTATTAAGGAATTATGGAGTTTCTCGTATTCACTTTCTTTCAATTGCCGTATAATCATAACGCGCTTCCTTTCTTTATGTTATCCGGCATTGCTTGAAGGTTGCTGCCGCGCATGATAAAATATTTACGCTGCATTTGCCTTCAGGCATCTGCCGGTAGGGGAAGTGGCGGTTGCTTTGGTTGGTGTTCGCCACTTCCTTCATTTTTTGAGGTCATCCTTTAACTTTTTAATCCCTCTGCGAGTTGCTTCCATTTTGGTAACCTGTTCTTGTTCACAATACTGTTCCAATATAGTTCTGCATTCTTCATCTAATCTTACATGAACGGAAGTACCCTTTGGATTGTCTGTAGGACGCCCCATCTTCTTTTTATCAGGCAATACATTCACCTCACTTATGAAGCCCAAAATAATTATAAGTTTTTGAAGCCCAAAAGTCAATTAGTACTTATACATCCGCTTGGAGTACAAGATAGCTTATTTTATGTAAGTCCTATACGGAAGCAAAACAAGTCAAAAGCCCATTATTCCCAAAGCTCACAGGAACAACAGGCTAAATAAAAATAAGACATTATATACAGGGGCAGGTTTAAGGAAATGGGTACGGGATGGAGATATTATTAATGAAATGAATTCAAAGAATAGCACAATCGTCGTATCAACCTGTCTCTATGTCCAACAGCCTGAATGGCTCCTGGCTGATCAAACCTACTTATCAAATCTTTTTTGCTGTGAATCCCATCCATTGAGGAAGTGCCGCCCACGGATTAATCTTCCAGTCTGCCATATTATCCGAATCTGCCTCTTCCGATGTCCCATACCACCAGCAGTCATGAACATCCTTTTCCGAATGAAATTCCACCATCTCCCCGATTAAGAAATCCGATTGTATCATGGCATTCACAAAATCCTGAATGCGCCAATGATAGTTTGGAATTTGGCCTAAGGGTCCGGTGGCCTCATAAGGCTTCGCAGACTTTATTCTATAAAGATCCTTTTCGTCCTCTGTAAAAGGCCGATTAAAAGGATGAAGCTCAAACATGATGTATCGGCCTGCGTTTTTTAAAATACGATTAAACCTTTGATACATCCTTGGTAAATCTGAGATCCATACATGTACGCCGTTTGAGGTGTAAACAAGATCATATTCATTTTCCTGAATTTTTGACAGCTCCATACTATCATCACAGACAAACTCAATATCCCAACCATGCCTGTCCGCAATAGCTTTAGCATTTTTAAGCTGGTTTTCAGCAAAATCCGACGATGTGACCTTTGCACCCAAAAGATGAAATGCGAATACGGCAACATTATTGCCACTGGACGGAACCAATATCCGTTTTCCTTCCATGTTCTGAAAAGCACCCTTAAGCATATCACGCACAGGCGTGGGAAACACCCACATAGGGTCATGTATGGTCTTTTTAATTATTATTTCAGAGGCGTTTGCTTTAAACCATTTATCAGCGCCAGCGTTCCAATCATCCTTAATTAACGTATTCATATAACCCTCCTGGAATCCTCCCGCTATAGGCCATTGTCCCAAAGGACAAATGGACCGGCTGCCTCTCCCCTTTTTATTAACAGCTAATCCTAAGGGGCTTATTTTTTCAATTTGTATAAATCCGGATCACCTATAAACGGGGCTATATAAACCAAAAAGAGTTTTCCCAGCACAAAACGTTCTGGTAAAACTCACTGAAAAAAACAACCCCCAATGTCATAATAAATTATAAAAACAACTTGATTTCTTTGGGATAGAACCTAATTTAGATGGTATCATATTAGAAATTTTAAATCCAGCATTATATTAGAGGGATATTGTTATTAAAGTAAGGAAAAAACCAAAAGCACAGGACTACACTTCCTGGTGCCTCTGGTTTTATATACAGATTAAAAATCCCAGTGTATTACTGGTGGTCATTAATCACTTCAAGCAACCGCTGGATCTCGGATCTCATTTGCAAACATGTTTTTTCGAAAAGGCAGGTTCGTTCAATTCGATTTTTGCTTTAATATATAATTAATATAGTCTTTTGCACTCTTGTTAATGTCTTCGTCACTGGCTTGAAATGAGACGCCATAGACGGAGAAGCAGGGTAATGCAATTGCACCGACATGTACTGCACAGGCCTTGAAGGGTGCTATTATTTCATCTACTGTAAAGGAAACCGAGCCAGCAGGTAAGTAATTTTCTTTTTTATCGCCAATGGACATAGCGATACCTAATTTTTTCCCCTTAAGCTTATTACCTGTTGAACCATAAGCCCATCCATGAGTAAAAACATCATCCAACCACTTTTTTAATAA
>JAFADM010000533.1 GCA_023424865.1 Bacillota bacterium
GGCCTGCATTGACGAGCGCCAAGCTTATTGGGATTCTGCCCACTGATTTATACAAGCTTGCTATAAGCCCATATTTAGACAAAGGGCTGCAGAATATTGCAAATATGCATCTGCAGCTCCTTTTAACAAACAAGATATACAATTCTAAGTATATATCGTTCAAATCGTAATACCATGTCAGATCAATTCTTAATATGCAGGGTTAAAAGCATTAAAGACAGTAATATAAAGAATTTTGTGGTGTTGATATGGTGACTGGAGAGGTCTACCGTTTTGAAAGGTTTTTATGTATTGAGAGAGGCCGGGCGGCTTTTTTGCGTAGCAGCAGTGTGCTCAGTCTATACGGAAGATCTGCTATAAGAGCAAATGGAATCAGCACAGGTTTAGGCGGATATTTATATTCTCACACTACATGATCGGAGGCTTTATTATGCACCTTTCTATTTTTACCGACGAACTCTTTCTGGATATCGAACCAGCACTAGCCAAGATCTCGGGTTGGCATTGTGAATATGTTGATCTGCGGGGGATGATTAACGGCAAGGGCATAGAATACCAAACGGCGGAAGAGCTGTTTGCGCTAAAGAAAAAGCTGGATCTGCTTGGTTTTAAGGTCGGTGCAATTGAATCCTCTTTGTGCAAAGTACATATGCCCGGACCGGAGATTCGAGCTAAAGAAGAGGAAAAGCTGGAGGGTATCATTCGCGCCGCGGACATCTTGGGATGCAGGCTGGTGCGTGCTTTTAACTATTGGCAGCCCTACGATGAAAAAGAGCTGCAGGGACAGTTAGCCGTACGCCCGGATTTAATGAACAAGGTGCTTAAATTGTTTGAGCCTATTGCCAGACGCGCTAAGGAAGCTAAGCTGGTTTTAGCCTTCGAGAATTGTGGACAGACCTATGAGGAAGTTATCGCACTTACCGATTCGCTGGGGGTTCCGGAATGGGGCATGGCTTGGGATGTATACAATGACATGCATTTGTTTAAGGATGGTTCCGCTGAAGAGCTGAGTTATTTTATGAAAAGCCTGCCCTATAGCCGTATGGTGCATGTTAAGGCTGTCAGTGCGCTGACGGAACTGGAAGGGACTAAAGTTCCGTGGGAGAGAGTGCTGCGGGGTGTAAAGGCAACGGGGCGGGAGATCCCGGTTTCTATTGAAACCCATAATCCAAAGGGCAGCCCCTTGACCCATGAGGAAAGTACTTACCGTACCTTCAGGCGGGTGCTCCAGTTAATTCCAAAAGAGGCCATGTCTTCTGTTGAGAGTGCTTTGAAAAAGTCGCCTTCTTTTCCCCGAAGCTACAAGGATGATCCTGTGCGTTACGTTGTCGTAGGTCTCGGCATGGGCAGTTTCCGGGCGCGGCAGATAGCAGAGACAGAGGGATGCCGTTTATATGGTCTGGTTGATCTAAATGAAAAAAAGGCCCAGGCCTTAGGTGAGGAATTAGGGGTTAAGTACAGTACGGATATAAATACCTTTTTGAAAGATGAAAAAGTAGAGGTTATGTATATAGTTGTTCCCACCGGAATGCATGCCGATGTATCCGAGCAATGCCTTCTCGCGGGTAAACATGTGCTGACAACAAAACCTATGGATATAAATACAGCTAACTGCCGCCGCCTGATTAAAACTGCCAGGGAAACAGGGCTGCTTCTTGGTGTGGACTTTGACATGCGTATGGAGGAGGTCACACTCTCTCTAAAAAAAGCATTAGACGAGGGCTGGTTTGGACATCTTCTGTCAGCGCAAATATCCCTCTATATTAAGCGTACGCAAGAATATTATGATGAAAACGGTGCGTGGCGCGGTACTTGGCGTATGGATGGCGGAGGGGCCATGTGCAATCAGGGTATCCACGAGGTGGACAGAATGCAGTTCCTTTTAGGCATGCCCAAGCGGGTGCGCGCCAGGATGCAGACGCAGATGCACGCCATAGAAACTGAGGATTTGGGATACGGTGAATGGGATTATGGCAATCAGGTAATTGTTCGCTATTACTCTACCACCAATTACCCAATAGCAGCATGGTATACGAAGATGGAGATCCATGGAAGCGCAGGAGCGTTTGTTTATTCAAACGGAGGGCCCGAGGGTGAACAGCTCCATTATGGTAAAAACAACCGGTGGCTTGATGAGGCTCCGTTTCAGGTAAAAAGGGAATGGAGGCAGGCCAGTGATGCCTTTGCATCTGCAGTGCGGTTAGGTACTCCATACATTACTGGGCCGGAGGAGGGATTACATTCCCGTATTATCCTTGATGCAATGTATGACTCAGCCCGTAACAACGGTACTTGGGTTGAGCTGGAAGCGGTTGAGTGAGCCGGGAAGTAGAATTTTCTGTAATCAAGGCATAATTGTCTGCCTTGATTACAGAAATAAGCGTTTACTATACAGGTTGCTAGTGTTCACGACAGAAAAGGGTGGATAGATAATATGGAGAATATAACAAACCAGTTAAACAGAAAATCAAATAATAACTATAAGCTCAAGAGCTACATGAAAAAGCATTGGAGCCTATACTTTTTGCTCCTTTTTCCAATTACCTTTTTTCTTGTATTCAGATATATTCCGATGACCTATATTCAAGTTGCCTTTAAAGAATTCAATATAACAAAAAATGTATGGTCGATGGACTGGGTAGGCTGGAGATATTTTATTCAGGCATTTTCTAATCGGGATTTCTTATTTGCGTTGCGTAACACGATAGTTCTTAATCTGCTGGACTTATTAGTGGGCTTTCCAGCTCCAATCTTTCTGGCCATTCTACTTAACGAGCTTCCTTTTCCCCGATTTAAGCGTTTTACGCAAACTGTGGTTTATATGCCTCATTTTCTTTCATGGATTATCATATCTGGGCTGGCCCTGCAGCTGTTCGCTCCAACTTCCGGCTTTATTAGCCTTTGGCTGGTGAAAGTGGGGGCAAGCCCCATCCCGTTCCTTTCCGAACCCACGTATTGGATAGTCTATTATATTATGCTGGGCGTCTGGCAGAGCGTAGGCTGGAATACCATTATCTATCTTGCGGCAATCACCGGTATTAATCCCGAGCTGTATGAGGCGGCGTCTGTGGATGGCGCGGGGCGTTATCGCAAGCTTTGGCATATAACACTTCCCGGTTTGAAACCCACCATCGTAACTCTGTTGATTATGAGCCTTGGAAGGATTCTTGGAAGTGAATTTGACCGCCCGTTCTCATTACGCAATAGCCTGGTTTCCAATGTGTCCGATGTTATCGCCACTTTCGTTTACACAAACGGTGTGCGCGGTCTCCAGTTTTCATTGACAACTGCGGTAGGTCTGTTTCAGTCCGTCATATGCGTCATTTTCCTCTTTGGAGCTAACGCCTTCGCAAAGAAAATGGGCGAGCGGGGAGTCTGGTAATTTCAACATATCCTGTTATGCTTCAAAGATACTGCCGGACTATTGTTTCGGTTTGTATTACCAATGGCTTTATTTAAAAAGTACAGCCCCGCCAGGCAAAAATACGAGTTTGCTCCTTTAATTTGTGCCTTGCAGGAAAATGGAGGTTCATATGATCAAGAGTAAAACCACAAAAATAGAGGATTTATTTATAGCAGGTATATGTGTAGTTCTCATTCTGATCTGCCTATTGCCTTTGCTGAATATATTGGCCCGTTCTCTAAGCTCCGCAGACGCACTGGTCAAAAACAAGGTTATGCTTTTACCGGTGGGATTTAACATTGACGCCTATAAGCTGGTTCTGACAGATGCAAAATATACACGATCACTTGCGTGGACAGCCTTTTTAACAGTTATTTGTACAGTTTTTTCCATGCTTATGACTATAATCTGCGCCTATCCGCTCACCTATGAAAGCCTTAAAGGAAAGCGCATAATAAACACGCTTATCATCTTTACCATGTATTTCAGCGCTGGAACCATTCCTAATTACCTGCTGTATAAGGAAATGAACCTTCTGGATAATCCGCTGGTTTTGATTATTCCCAACTGCTTAAGTGTATTTAATATGATAATTATGCGCAGCTTTTTTTACAGTATACCCATAAGCCTGCGTGAATCCGCCGAGATTGACGGCGCAGGACCTATCCGCATTTTAGTCAACATTTATCTGCCTTTGTCTACCTCCGCGTTGGCGACATTGTCCCTGTTCTATGCTGTCGGACGCTGGAACGGTTTTTCTGATGCGCTTATGTATATGATTAACGCAAAAGAATACCATCCCATCCAATTGTTTTTATATAACATTTTGCAAAATGTAACCTCCATAGAGGTCGCAATACAGGAGGGCATAACAACGCCCGGTCTTTCAGATACGATAAAGTCAGCTACTGTTATGTTTGCGACAGTCCCGATACTTCTTGTTTATCCCTGGATTCAAAAGTACTTTATTGTCGGCGTCACCATTGGCGCCGTGAAAGAATAAAGTTGCATAAAAATAAAGGAGGAGATTGCATGAAAAAAATACTAGTTGTTTTGCTCGCGCTTTGCATGCTTTTGACATCGTTTGCAGCTTGCGCACCCAAAAACGATCCTAACTCACCACCCCCAAAAGACACAGGAGCAAGCAAGCCTACTGAGGGGGCTGACCCGGAAATTGTCGACGGAAAATTTACTCAGACCCGCAAAATTACGGTTGAGGTTTTTAACCGGAACAACGACGGCGGAACGCCGCCTGAAGACAATGTATTTGCCAACTACATCAAGGAAGGCATGCTGCGTGACCACAATGTCGAGGTAGAGTTCAGATCTGTACCCCGCTGGACTGAAACCGAAGTGCTGAACAACCTTTTAGCCGCCGGCGACGCACCGGATGTCTGTGTTACATACAGTCTTCCCACCATCCAGTCTTATGCGAAAATGGGCGGAGTCCTGGACTTGCAGTCCTATGTCGAGGAAAACCGAGACAAGCTTGGGGATCTGACGGAATTGATTACGGAAGAAAATCTTCTGGGGGATTTAGATCCCGTAACGAACAAGCTCTGGTCCATTCAGTCGCGTCTTTTCAACGCCACCGGACAAAAAACCTTTATCCGTGAAGATTGGCTGAAAAAGCTGAATCTGCCAAACCCCACGAACATGGAAGAATTAGAGAAAACACTTTATGCATTTCGGGATAATGCCAAGCTTCTTCTCGGGGATGAAGCGGATAAAATGGTTCCCTATTTAATATTCGGCAGCATTGCCTTCGAGCTTACAGATATGATGCAAACCATCGTTCTGCCGGAAGGGGTGACGGACAAGGATTTCTATATCTATGGCTTTGACGCACAGCAATTTATGATGCCCAATTACAAAGAAGGCCTCCGTATTTTAAACAAGTGGTATAATGAAGGCCTCCTTTGGAAGGACTTTGCTGTTTACCCAACCGGTGACAAAACCAGTGATAATCTGAAAAAAGCCGGCTATGTCGGCGGCTACAGCAATAACAGCACCGCTCCTTACGGCGGCGGTGAAGACAGTTTACAGCTCACATTAAAACGCGTAGTGGGTGAAGATGCTGCTTGGACGATCATTCAGCCCTATGGGAAAGATGGCAACAAGCAGAGAAAATTCTGGGGCTCACCCATCGCGTACCGCGTTTTCTTCCCCGCAACCAATGATGAACCTGTCGCGTCCCTGATGTACCTGAACTGGCTCAGCAAGGTTGAAAACCGCACGTTCCTTCAGGTCGGTAAAGAAGGGGTTAACCATGAGGTTATGCCGGATGGCTCCTATAAGATGATTCAGGCCACTGGCGAGTACGTTATGAATTCAGGCAATAATCTTGACTACACCATCGTGTTGAACGGCATACAGCTTGCCAATCCTGATCTGACGCTGAAAACGCTGATGCAGGGTTTCCCCGGCGTGGAGCCTAAGTACATTGAGCGCGCTTTTGACAACAGTGTGTACGACAATGTGTATCAAAAATATGTATTTTTGGGCGAGATATCTGCTGAGGTCGGTATTGGTGAAGCCCTGAATGAAAAACGCAATAATCTTCTGAACCAGGCCATTGTGGCTCCGGTTGATCAATTTGATAAGGTTTTTGATGCAGGATATAAGGATTATATGGCTTCCGGCGGACAGAAAATCATTGATGAGCGTAAGGCGGCTTGGGAGAAAGTCTACGGTGATAAGGAAATGCTCGATTAACCCACACTACTTTCAGATTGCGAAAGGTTTCGCAAATGAGCGGTAAGATTTGATCCCATAATTATATGTTTAAAACTTTAAGTGGTAATGCTAAAAAACAGCGGAAGATTATGAAGCGCTTTATTGAGCTTCATAATCTTTTGCTAGTCATTTGTAAGCTGTATCATGGAAATATTTTGTCCAGGTTTTCAGAATCCGCCTCTATTAAGTTTTATCAATTTTTTTTTTGCAAGGAGTAGAGCAATGCTGAATTTAAGTCTATTAACAAACCCTGTCTTAAAACGGCTGGATAATTTGAGGGATCCTTCGGTATATAAAACGGAGGAAGGCTATATTTTGATTTATTCGCGGTATTCACACCGTGAAAAGGATGGCGCAGACAGCTGGTCGAAGGATGAGAACTGGTCTGTCGCATCTGTTTATACAAAGGATTTTGTCATATATGAAAACGATAGGGATATTACCCCTAAAGGCTTTGCGTCACCCGGAGATTTAATTGTTTGGAGGGGCAGATATATACTGCCGCTGCAGTCCTATCCTTCAAAGCCCACAATGTTGTGCTATATTGAATCAAAGGATTTGGTAAATTGGTCAAAGCCTATATTTTTTCTCACGGAGGTGCTTGACCTACCCTGGAATATTGAAAAAAGAGCGATCGATCCGACCTTCGTTGTGGATGGGGATATTTTGCATTGTTATTTTGTAGGAAGTGATGATGTGAGTTATGGAGCCCATTCAAATCTAATTGGGCATGCGGTTACAAACGATCCGGAGTTAAAGAGCTGGGATATTAAATCAAAGGATGCGCCTCTTATTGGATGCTCCACAGATGCGCCTGACGGAGTTGAAAACGTTGTTATCTTTAAAGAAGAGGAGCAATGGATAATGCTATATAGCGAGGGCCTTGAGAACCAGCATCTGGCATATGCAGTTTCAAAGGATTTGTACGATTGGGATATCAAAGGTAAAATTAATGTTCCCAAACAAGAATGGAATGCCGTAAAATATGGTGCGCCCTTTGTTTGGAAAGAGGTTGAGAGGCAGTGGCTCATGATTCTCATGGGTCAAGGCGAGGATAATAAAACGACTTTTGGTCTTATGACATCTGGAGACGGAATACACTGGAATATGCTTAAAGAGGTGCAATAGTTAATTTTGCACGATTAATAAACCTAAGGAGCAGGCAAGTTTGAAGTTTTCCTTAAGGGCACTTGAACCAGTTTTGGAGCATGACTGATGTCCCATCTGTTTTCCACACAGCGATCAGCGAAGTTGTATATTCCTGGACGACGCATTGTAATAAATAGTTGTACCATAACCAACAACATGGAATAAATCATAATTTTAAGAGATTTCTTTTCAATCAAAGGGGCCGACAATACGTTCATCAGGACTCTTCTACGTAAGATTCTTTACTTGACACCTGTTCAACGCCGAACAACAGGGATTCCTTGCCGGTGATGGCTTTGAGTCTGACAAAAAGGATGTATACGTGTTTCGTGGGCTTAAGGTAGGTACGGTCTGAGCGTAGCGAAGTTCGAAATCCCCTCCCTTCGCCAAATGATTATACTGTGCGATATTATTTCAACTCTTTCCTCATAACCGTTTTTCCATCTTTTTCGGATACTTTAGTAAATCCAGCTTTCTCATAAAGTCGAACCGGGCCAGTGCAATCCCATTCGTATCTTTCACTACGTACGACCGGGAAACTCTCGATAGCAATATAATCCTCTGCTATCGCGTCGGTTATTACCCGTTTCAAGAGAGCCGTAGCAACACCTTTCCCACGATATTCCGGGGCGACTTCAAAGCATACCACAGCTTTTTCGCGTTTTTCGGCAGGTGCGTAAAATTGTTCACCAGTACAACATTCGAGTGGAAAATTCGCTTTATCATTTGCATTGCACCATCCGATAGCCAAATCATCAACAAACGCCAAATATCCTCGCAAGATACCTGATTCGATTTGCTGCTCGGCGACTTTTCTTGACACACGACCCACGTCAGCCCCCTCTGCATTATCAATTGCCGCTTTCGCTTCCTCTTTGGTCATTTGATACATCTGGCAATAACACCGATATGGGGAATCATCTGTAAACGCCCGATTTTCAAAAAAATCAAAGTAATCGGCGGCAAGTGCGGGTGAGAGAGGTTTGATAAAAATATTCATGGTTGCCCTCCGTACCTAATATAAATAATGGGGATGTTATCCAAACCAGATTATCTGTTTGCTGTTATATTTCTGCATGATTTCTTCTTGAACCTACCATATTTTTTCGTGAATGTAAAATTAACCAAATACGAAAAACTACAGTTCCAGAATATATTTAGTGCTTTTTATTCGCCTTTAATTGCCCAATTCTAATTAATAGTAATTATTAAATTACGCAGTTTAAACTAATAATTTAATTTCATTCAATTCTTATACATTTGAAATAACACTACTTATCCTACCTGTTACATTACCATACAACCGTCTATGTAGAAAAGGAATTTCATTGGGGTAGGATAAAGAGTAAGGAAGCCAATTTAGAAGAATACACTACGCTTTATTTTGATTTAGCAGCTTTTGAATACTTGGAGGATTACAAGACTAAGAAATGAGGTATGGTGAATCCTTGAGGATACACAAGTTGATAGTATCTTGTAAGACTTGCTCAAGGATGAATACGATTATTTCAAGGAATACATGCAATCAGCGGATAGTTATTACGATATACTTCAATTGGTGGGCAGACCTTGCTTGCTAATGAAACTGACACAACCGTCGGTTTTTCAGAGGTATTATGAAATGGGGAGTTATTTGTTGCTGTTGGTTATCAGGGGGCAATCCTGATATCATCTGACGGAATTGACTGGCGAAAGGTACAGAGCGGCACGGAGGCTACCTTACATAGTATTGCCTGGAACGGCTCTAAGCTTTTAGTAGCTGGAAACGATAATACATTGCTCCTATCAGAAAATGGAACGAAGTGGGAGAACCTTTCCTCACCGGTTGAAAACATTATTGCATTAGGAACGTTAGGAAAGCTTTTTATTGCAACTACTGAGTACGGTGAAATCTACGTTCTCCTGACGGATGCAATTGGATGAAGCAGACATATGAATGACGATATCCTTTGAAGGCTATTTCAACCAATGGCAAAAGTGTCCTAGTGGCGGGTGAATTCATTATCCTGTCGGGGTTTCAGCTTTATAGGCTGAAACCCTTTTATATGGAAAGTTAGGTCAAAAAAGATACCGGTATCTAATGCTAGTTTTGAATATCTCCAGGGTAAAAATCTTATATAAAATAGAAAATCAAGAGAATATTTATGCCATTATCATTCAAACAATGTTTTACTTTATTCCTAAGTGTATGATAAGTTAAGAGCGTCCAAAGAAATTTTTCTTTTGTATGAAGTGGACACCAAATATTGTCTTATTTTCTCTAAAAGTGTAAAGAAAGATGCAGATGTATCTGCAAATCCCCATGCTTGTATAAATTGTTCCTCTAACAAACCAATTTTAAGCAAATATTTATCCTTCCTACGCTCAAATCCTCTCACGACGGGAAGTGTGTCCAGCTTTTCGGTGAAATGCGCTGGAATCAATTCAATATTAAAGAACAAACCCATACACTCTAACACCTCCAATAATTCATCAGCCAGCATACATGAACCCAAAGATTGATTTTCCTCTTTAGAAAAATCAAATTCCACCTCAAGACCTTTGAAAAACAAGAAAGGCTGTTTTTGTTCTTTCACAGTCTTTTTTTCGAACTCCTGTAAAATAGGGCAAAGATAGAGACGGTTAAAACTCTCTGTATCCAATTCTGCCAGTAGCGGTATAATGAGTGACATAAGGGCAAAATTGTTCCATACATCTTCCTCCCGCAAGTTTTTGTACAATTCAGCCTTTTTGCTTACCTCAGTTGCACTTATGATCTGATGTACAAGCAGTAAATGTGCCGGAAACACTTGTTCAAAATGAACACGGCGCTCACTAATTTTGATAATGCCATGTTGCTGTAAATGTTCCAGAAGATTTAAATTGTTTTCCCCTTTAACTATTTCCACTATCTCTTCTTCAAACAAATCTCGCTCCAGTGAACTGCCACTATCCCACTTAGCAATTTGCCATAGAACAGTATACATTGCATGAGAATTGCAAGAAGATTCTAAAAAAAAGAATTCTGTCAACCTCTTCAAGAAATACTTTTCCGTCAGGGGTAATTTGTCCACCTTTGACAATATGATTTCCAGAAGATTAATACCACTTTTACTCTCCAAAAAACAGGCAATGGAACCGGGCTCTCCGTTTTCGATTACTTTCAGCAGCATTTTTTTTATAGCGGGGGAAAAAGTTCCACAATTGACTGCCTGTATCTGCTCTTTCTCGTCCAGCCAGCTTCTGCTTTTTTCTAAAATTATCTCCAACTCCTGATTCATTAACTCGTGCAGCCTTATTCCTTCGTCCCACTCATGTTTGTCATGTTCTTTCCATTTCTCGTTCCAGAATGAAGTTTGTAACTCTTTATTATGCTTATCTTTTAATGCATCCGGCATGACAATATAACGCTCTAGCTCATTCTCTAACTCTTTGTAGAACCTTTGAGTATACTGCACCCCTAAATACTTAAATATAGAAGCTATTTGAGATTCCAACATAGCGTCTAATTGTTCATACATGCCGTGGATTTCAAAATAACCAACTGTTTCCCAAACAATTGCCTCAAGATTGGACCGGAGCCATTTTTTATTCTGTTGCAGAAGCCGGCTTACTGCATCTGTAAACTCTTTTTCAAAATTGCATATAAGGTAATAATGAGTCGCCAAAAAACACCGCTGAAAATACTCCTCAACAAGGGTCTCCTCGTTTTCAAATACTACATCCAAACGTTTGCATTCTCCAACCAAGCCAGGGTACACAATCATGTCTGCGTAAGCGAGTGGTTTATCACTTTTAAGCATAGAGCGATAGCGTTTGATTATGTTCTCCAGAAAGCTGAATGATTCAGACTTAGCTCTCTTTTTATGTAGTCGAAGAAGAAGTGCGCACCGGTACAATTCGCTGCTTTTCGTCTCCTCTTCTCCTACATCCATATAATCTTCATCTGCTTCAAAGGGCCATGAAAATTTCCATATTTCAAAGCGTTCTATAAATAAATGAAGCGCTTTCTCGTATAATTCTTCTGGGAGATAGATTTTATTGGCATCCATCAGGAAAATCAATTGATTTATATAACAGACTCCGTTTAACAATATTGGTCCATAGTAGCCGATATTTTCTATCATGTATTTCAGCAAAAAATCCTGTGCTGCAGGTGTGCGGAAACGTACGACTTTCTCATCACTGTTACTGTAATAGGTATCCACCTGAACAATAGTCTTTTCTAACTCCGAAATACAGGCAAAATAATTCCTAATGTTTTCAGGGGGATGTTTTATATGTTCTAAACAGTAGTAATACGCCTTTGCCAAATCTTCCATACCAATAGGCTCCATCTCGCCTTGGGATATAAAAGTAATTAAAGCAAGTAATCTTGCCTCCCATGTAAGCCTGTTGAAAATGTCTTCCCAAAAAGTAAAGGGGCTTCTTATATTTTCCACGAACCGCTGTGCAAATTCATCCGGACTATCGTTCCACGGTTCGTTGTTCTGCAGAAACAAATCAATGATTCGTGGGTTATAGTCCGGCATTCTAATGATTTGTTCTGTTTGGTAATAAATAGGCCAAATATACTTAGAAACGAGGTTTGCGTTATGTAAATGGCTAAACAAAATTCCCGCCTTTTCCGTATCTGTATAAGTATCCACATGGCAGATTAACTTATAACGTTCTATTGTGGAACGCATAAAAGAATATTTGGCTGTTGCCTGTTGATAAATATATTCTCTTGTTGTAATGATGAGAATCTTGTTTTTGTCATTTTTTACACATAGAAGTAATTGCTCCAGATAGCTCATTTCCTGATCATGTCTTTTTTCTGCATAGAACACCTGACCCCAGATGTCATCGGCCACAAATACCTGTTTTCGCTCCGGCACATATAGAGCCCTCAATTCTTTTACTGAAGAGGTCGTCCATACAAACTCCTCAAAGTGCATTACTTCTATGTAATATAGTGCCATTATTCGGGCAAGCGTGGATTTTCCAGCTCCAGGCTGTCCGGAAATAACCACACAGTTTTGTTTTTCCAGCATATCCATTGCATCATGGTAAATACGAGTAGACAAAAACGTTTTTTGCGCCTGTTTGGCCAGGGTGAATTGTCGCCTTGATTCCTCTGCAACACTGCTGTTGAGTACTTCGCGGAGCAACTCCTGAAGTACTAAGCCGCTAACTGCCCAGAGCTTGGGATAATTGCGCACGACATCCTTATACTGTGGATTATCCAAGTAATTATTTAAATCATTACCAGTAACTAAATCACCTGTTTGCTTGATGTATTCTTGGAAGAGTTGAGTTAATTCGCTTTTTTGATCCTTATTTAACGGTAGCGACACCACTAAGATATAGCGTTTAGGCTGCAGTTCCTCTACCTTTTTTATTTCTTCCTTAAGGTTTTTCTTAAGTGTCTTATATTCCCCGTACCGCTTGGCTTGCAGAATAACAGTTCCTTCCTCACTGCAGAAGCGACCGTCAATTCCACTATCCCGACCCTCTTTGAATGATTCAAAGAGAATTCCTTCTCTTATTTGAATCACATCCCGGGCCAGGTTTTGAAAATCCATCCATTCCAACTGCCGGTGAAAATCATACTCCATTTTCTGTATCACTCCGCTCTGGCTGAACTGTATTCTTAGGGTTTATATTATAGCAAAAACAACTTATAAATCCAAACATTCTGGTATTTTGGTTAAAGCGCTCAACGGCGAATAGTAGGCTTCTAGTTACTAGGGTCAGACAGCGAAAAGTGCAAAGAAAATTCTCGAAGCCAATACGATTGAAACGCGGGAAGAAAATGTGGTACGAGGCGAGACGGATAACCTGGATTGCATCGTGAGAAGCAATATTAAATATGGCGATACTTATAACGAGGTAAAGTGACTCCGAGATCGACTTTGTGGATAATGGGGTAAGCTAGAAGGATGATACGTTTATCTATTAATTGGATAAAACCACTTAATTAAGAAAGGGTAAAATGGTGGTGTGATAAGTAATTAATATGATATTATATGTACAAACCTTATAGGAGGGAGCTTAATGAATAAATCTAAAGGCATAGCTTTATATCATGTAATTAAACCCAATGAAAATCTTAATACTGCTGTAGATCATATATTTCAATTAATAAGAACTGCTCAGGAAAAAGAACCTAATAAGCCGAGATATGTTTATATTGATATTGAAGGTCATAAAAATTCTAACGGTGGTTTTGATAAAGATATGTATGAATTCCAAACTCAGTTTGCATATGGCTTTTTAATGCAGTATATAACTGAACTGTCTATTCCTTTGGCAGAGGGTAAACTTAGAAATAGCAAAGACCAAATTAATGATATTCCAGATATGATACAAATTGTGGATAGAGAATCGCTGGATGAAGTCGCCATTACAAAAGAATAGTTATACGTTTTAAATGAACTGAATATATAAAACTATAAAACGTAAAAACGCCGATTGAAATGCTTATATTTCAATCGGCGTTTCATATGGCGGAGAGAGAGGGATTCGAACCCTCGGTGGCGGTTAAACCACACACGATTTCCAGTCGTGCGCCTTAGACCAGCTCGACCATCTCTCCGTATCCAATGTCCGCTTCTTTCGAAGCCTTTATGAAACTGCTTTTCTATTCTACAAGAGAACATGCTTTGTGTCAATAGACCAATTTATAGTTTTATTTCATTTGCAACACCTTATTGCACCACAAAAACAAGTGAACTCGTATGTTTATCTTTTTTTCTTTTTAAGTCGTCATCAAATGCAATTCTAAACGGAGCGTAACACTGATAACTAGACTCTTAGCGCAATTATATGGGAAGAAAGTCTGATGATATAATGTTTATTTTGGGTTATAATATCACTATGTTAAAGAATCTGAGCTTGTTTAAGTATAAAATACTGATAAAAAGGGTATAAAACAAACGAATCCACTATATCAGCCATCAGACTTTAAGCTGCTCAACAACGTATGAGATAAGGGTTTCAGTCAATAGAACAGGAACCATTACTAACTAACGGAATAAATGTCATTCAATATGAAAATATAGCATAAAAAATATAAAAATATTAGCTTTTTATGTTGCTTTATGAAATAATATGGGTAATAGATATCTTGGCAGGCAGTGCCATAAATATCCGAAAGGAGTAATTTACATGAATAAGGCTGATCTCATTGACGCAATTGCTAAAAAAGCGGAAACCACCAAAAAAGATGCGGGTGTTGCCTTGGATGCGATTATCGACAGCATCAGTGCATCTTTGGAGAATGGAGAAAAGGTAACTCTCGTTGGTTTTGGTACCTTCGACGTCAGAGAACGTAAGGCACGCACCGGCGTAAATCCCCGCACAAAAGCAAAAATTAAAATTCCTGCCTCTAAGGCACCCGTCTTTAAGGCTGGTAAGGAACTCAAGGAGAAGGTTGCTGCAACCGCTGCTCCTGCAAAAGCAAAGAAGAAAAAGGCATAAATTAGTCAAAAAAGCGGCGTGAGGCCGCTTTTTTTGTTATCAAATATAATTTGCTTACTTATTACGTCCACAAGCCTTTCCGCTTAAGCTGTTTTTTCTCTTCTTTAAATTTAACAATCAAAGGCTATAAACCCTCGCGGGATTCCTATACAATAAGAGTATAAGCTTGGCTTAGTTGGCTTTTTAGAGGCCGAAAACAAAAAGCATGCTTGAAAGAGGGAGCTTATGGCCAATGAAACAAATCAAAAGTTCAGCCGTAACGAAAAGGCATGGATAACTTATGATGCGGCCAATTCGGCGTTTGTTCTTCTTACCTCTTCCATCATACCTATTTATTTTGCCGCTCTTGCCAAAAACGCCGGTATTGATGAAATTCAATCCACCACCATTTGGGGCTATGTCCTTGCTGCATCTACGCTTATTGTTGCCCTTCTTGCTCCGGTTTTAGGTGCACTGGCAGATTATCGCGGCATGAAAATAAGAATCTTCAGTGCTTTTTTGATTCTGGGGCTTATAGGCGGAGTATTTCTCGGCCTTGTTTCTCAGTGGCTTGCGTATGCGATTGTCTTTATATTGGCCAAGGTAGGGTATTCGGGGGCTAATGTTTTTTATGATTCCATGCTGACCGATGTCACATCTGACGAAAGAATGGACCATGTTTCCTCATTTGGTTATGCCATAGGTTATATTGCAAGCTGTATTCCCTTTGTCATCGGCATGATAATCATTCTTTTTGCGGAGAATTTGGGGCTGACCACGGAAATGGCCACCCGAATCTCCTTTTTTATCAGCTGTGCCTGGTGGGGACTTTTAACGCTACCGCTTTTGAAGAACTATAAGCAGCAGTATTACCTGGAAACGGAAAAAGGGTATCTGAGCGAATCCTTTCGAAGGCTAAAGGAAAACCTGAGCAAGATCCGGCAGCAGAAAAAAATCTTTATGTTCATGCTTGCCTACTTCTTTTACATAGATGCGGTTTATACCATTATCGGTATGGCGGCCTCCTACGGATCCGCTGTGGGGATTGATTCCAACCAAATGCTGCTGGCCCTTCTTTTGACACAGATAATTGCTTTTCCCTGTGCTATCCTGTTTGGAAAATTTGCAAAGCGATTCAATACCCGCAAGCTAATTGAGGTGTGTATACTGGGATATATCTTCATTGCGCTGTTTGCCATTCAGTTGGACAAAGCATGGGAATTCTGGTTTCTTGCGGTTGTTGTAGCTTTATTCCAGGGTGGAATTCAAGCCCTCTCCCGGTCCTATTTTGGAAAAATCATTCCCAAGGAACGCTCCAATGAATATTTTGGGCTCTTTGATATCTTCGGCAAATATGCCGATCTTGTTGGGCCTCTACTCATGAGCCTTATCATAACCTTGACAGGGATACCCAATCTTGGGGTCATCAGCATGGTTATACTTTTAGTCCTGGGATTCATATGTATGAAGAAGGTTCCGGAATAAAAGGTCAGGTGAAGGTGAGGAAAGGATACTAAAGTCATGTTCTTGGAAATTCAAGAGATTGTTAAGCACTATAAGACCCGCCCTGTACTGGATAAGGTAAGCTTTGACGTTAAGCAAGGTGAAACACTTGGAATTCTTGGGCCTAACGGTGCCGGTAAATCCACTCTGGCAACCATTCTTGCTGCAGTTGTAAAGCCGGATTCAGGAAAAGTGCTGCTGGAGGGGAAAAGCATACATGAAAAAAACGGAGGGTATCGAAGCAGGATTGGCTATGTGCCTCAGGACATCGCTCTTTACTCTGCACTCAGCGTCCGTGACAACATGAGCTTCTGGGCGGATCTTCAGGGATTGGACCCCAAGGAGAGAGTTAAACGGATAAAAAATCTTTTAAAGGAGTTCAACCTTTATGATCGGCTGGAGGATAAGGTGTCTTCCTTATCCGGAGGTTTGAAGCGCCGTCTTAATGTGGCTGTGGCTCTAATACACAAGCCTGAGCTGATAATTCTAGACGAGCCCATGAATGGTGCGGACAGCCTTTCTGTAAAAGTAACCATGGATAAGCTTCTTTCATTAAAAAAGGAAGGCTATACCATTCTTATATCCGACCATCACTTAGAGGGAATGGCAGATTTATGCGACAGAATTGCCATTCTCGATGAAGGAAGGCTGATCCATTTAGACAAGCCGGAGGCTGTCTTAACTAAAACCGGAGCACATAGCCTGGAGCAGCTCATGCTTAGTCTTTTAGGGGGCAAAGAGGCCTGAATATAGTAATAAAGTAATGTAATAAAGTTAAATAGAATTAATAGAGTTGATAGAGTTAATAGAGTTATCTATCCCTTCTGGATGCTTCTTCTCAAGAGTCATAAACAAAAATGCTTTCGGATGAACGAAAGCATTTTTTGTTTAAATGGACGGTTTCAATTATATGAATTGAAATAGAAGGCGGGCTTAGAGTCCTCCTAAAAGCAGAGATAAAAATCCCAGCTTGGATTGAATCTCATCAACAAGATTCTCATAATCCGAGGGGGTAGCTGTAGCAATGTCCAGAATGGTTTGACCACTTGTATCCGGTACAGTGACGGTTTCACCGTAAGCTGCCTGGGATTCAACACTGATAGTGAGTTTTAATGGATTGGGCAGATAATTTGGAACCGACACGTTTATATCCAAATCATAGTCGGAGGTTGTGACGTAACCCTTGGAATTTCGGGTGCGCTGTCCCTGCTGTAAAAGGCTCACTGAGGCCGTATCAGGGCCGCTGGCGGAAAGTCCGGAGATGTTTACATCCAGTGACAGGGTATGGTCCGATTCACTGCCCCCGGCAGACTTTTCATCTGAAGCGAACTTAACAGACATATTCATGGATTCTCCATCCAACTCGTACAAGGAGTCCATATTCAGTCGGATGCTTTCAGGGTAGGCTGCATTACTGAAATTCATCTCCCCATTCATCCTCAAATCCATTTTTGCACCGTCGTTGACTGTATTTATAAGTATCTGGTTCCGATAAATTCCGCCCTCCCATTTATCTGCAATGGTAAGCTCAAATTTATCTCCATACGGGGAGAGGGGGACCGCCAGCTTTAAAAGAGCAATTTCCCGTCCCTTTATGTAAGCCTTCAAGGTAAGTGTCTCGGGAAAATCCTCTTCACTAAGCTCAGCCCTGTAGTTTTGAATAGTCTCAGTGAGTGCTTCCTTATTTTCGGCCAAATCAAAGAGCGGCGTATTTGGGTCTTCACCTAAAAAGCTCATGTTTCCTGAGTATGCGACGATATTATTTAAAAACTTAAAATAGACATCAAAGAAATCATAAAGCTGATTGTCCGTCTCCATTTTTTTAAGTATCTTATCCATTAGCTCGGCCTGAGCTGAGCGATCAAGAAAAAGTGTGACTTCCCTGTATTTGGAAGCTTCTTCAAAGACCTGTACCTCAACGCCGTTTTTTATAGACATGTTTTTACCGCTAATGGATTTATAAGCAAACATAAGGTAGTCATACAGAATTTTATCGCCATTAAACTCACTGGCCTTCATTTCCTGGTAAATCTCATCCTTCAGCCAGGGATTGTAGGTGCTTAAGGCGGTAAGCTGCTCTTCAGTGAAAACTCCAGGCAGGGACTCATTTAATCCGGGGAAGTCCGCGAACTGCCCGGTTATGCGTTTGTCGGTCAGTTCAGGTAAGGACAGTCCAAAGCTTTTATCCTTTATAAAGGTATCTAATGTAATTATAGGGTTATTCATATAGCTTATACCAAGAACGTCCGTCCTTGTTTTGTTACCGGCATCATGGGCATTGTCATAGCGAAGGGTGAGCTGGTTTATGATCTGGGTGGCGAAATCCGCCGTGGCCTTATCAAGGCCCAATCCGGTCAAGAGATCGGCATCAGCTTTAAAGTCGAGACGGGTGCCTGTTTTAGTCGTTTCTTCATAGTAGGGGATAAGGAGTTGCTGCTCATACCGGGAGGAGAGGGCATTCAGAGCCTCGCTCTTTTCTTTCAGAGTATACTGCCCTGCAATAACCAAAATCCATTTAGCAGGGAAAAAGGTGAAATAACCTAAAACTGGGACGATTATTAGGAGAAGAAGGATAAGCAGGGAGGCAACGAGTACCTTGATAAAGCGTCTCTTTTTAGGCTTATTAGGAGTATCATGTCCCTCTTTAACAGGAAGGTCATCTTCCGTAAGCCCTTGGGATACCATTTCTTCAGGCCCTATTTCCAGCGTATGTTCCGGCTCTGAAGCCTGTTGAGAGTATGCCTCTTCAGATGTCCTGGACAAATCGGAAGGATCAGCACGGCCGACGGCATTCTGAGATAACTGCCTGCCGCATACGGAACAGAAACGAGCATCTTCGGGGAGCTCTTTTTGGCAATGGCTGCAAAACATAGGCTCATCCTTTCAAACTAATTCATTTTTGGGATGGTTTCTCGGTGTAAGTCTGCAGGGGATACCTGTTAAGTTTACTGATTCCATCATACCATAGAGTTGGCCTGGGGCAAATGTCGCTGTTTGTGGAATTTTACGGATTTTCCTGAAAAATGTTATTTGTTCAGAAACTCGTAAACCGTCCGGCATGAAAGCCTCTCGTAACAGAATAGAAATATGATATTAATATAAAAAATCTGTCAACAAAAGTTCATTTGTGTTAAGCTTCTGGTAGGATAAAAAGAAGAAGAATCTTCCTTAATTCAGGGTCGTTCAAGGAAAGGAATTTTACACATGAGAAAACTGAAGAATGCATCTAAAAAGGTCTTGGCAGTGTTTACAGCCATGGCTTTGCTTTTGACTATCTCGCCTTCGCAAAATGCCTTTGCAGCCGTTAGCGGTTCAGGTTTAGGAACCCTTGTATATAATGAAACACGGGAAATTGCCAACGGTGTTTATTTAGATAAATGGCAGGGCAAAGCGGCGGATGGTACAGCCAAAACAGCTAAAACCATTACCTTTAATCCCCTTTCCTCCGATGCACTCATCGTAGCCTCCTATGGAGGCAAAATCAGTGGCCGCAGCACCTTGAGCAACATGTCCATTAACGAGGAAGCAGGCGGCGTTTCCGTTATAGGCGGAATTAACGGCGACTTCTACACCCTGGCTACCGGTGTTCCTATCGGTATGGTTATAAGGGACGGTGTTGTAAAAAGCTGGAGCACCACCGACTGGAATGCCATCGGCTTTAAAAGCGACGGAACCACTGTTGTCGGAAAGCCCGGCCTCATTCTGCAGGCGTCGGCTAACGGTGCCAGCGTTAATATCAATAACTTCAACAAGACTCAGAGTGAGTGGGGACCTTTCATGTACACTGCCGATTTCGGTACGACCACGGGAAGTACCGTAGACAGCCTTGAAATAGTTGTGGATGTGGTCATGGGAGAGTTAGCCGTTGGCGGTATGCTGGTGGGTACGGTTTCCTCGGTTAATGCCAATACCAGGGCCACTCCCATTGGAGCCAACCAGATTGTTCTGTCCGCCCAGCTCAACAAGCAGGGACATTACGGACTTATGCAGCTTAATTTAAAGCCCGGCGATGAATTACTGCTTAATGTCATTGATAATGAAAATAAATGGACCGGTGTCACTCAGGCTATCGGCGGAAAAACCGTACTCATTCAGAATGGTGCCATCGTATCCGGCCTTTCTGCCACCGATTACAATCCCACCACCGCCATTGGCGTAAAATCCAATGGTGATGTTGTTTTCCTCGAGGTAGACGGAAGAAATGACACCCTGGGCAAAGGCGTTACCAGCTCGGAAGCAGCACGTTTCCTTTTCGATCTGGGCTGTGTCAATGCGCTTATGCTGGACGGCGGAGGCTCTTCGGCCATGGTAGCCAGAATGCCCGGCTATAAAAGCCCGGGTCTTATAACCACTCCCTCCGACGGTGCGGAGCGGGCCAACGCAAATAGCCTTTTGCTGATCTCCAAAAAAAGCATATCCATTCGTGACGGACTATCTTCCGTAGGACAGGCTCAACTGCTCCATGTATACCCTCAGAAGGCCTTTGCACTTGCCGGTGCGCCGGTAAGCTTCACCGCGCTGGCCACGGATGAGTCCTTCATGCCTGTAGCTCTTCCCTCCAATATTGTTTGGGGCGCCGCAGGTGTACAAATTGATGCCACAGGCCAATTAATTGCACCGAGCCAGGCCGGTAGCTACCAAATTATGGTAGGTTCAGATACGGCCATTGGTCAGGGCGAGGTAACGGTGGTTGAATATATTTCGACTCTGAAGGCAGCTCAATCCTCCTACTCCGTATCTCCGGGTTCCAATGTAACTCTGGGAGTAACGGCAACCCTTAATAACAATCCGGTTTATGCAATCAACTCCAATTTCACCTGGACGGTTGAAGGCAATATCGGAACAATTACCGCGGATGGTGTGTTCACCGCTGCCCAGGGCGCCTCCGGAAAAGGAAAGGTTTACGCCAAAAGAGGATCGCTGACTGCAAGCTTTGATATTGTCATTACTCAGGCTCCTGTTTCTCTTGAAGACTTTGAAAACGGCAGCCAGTGGTCGGCAACCAAGGTTCGGGCTAATGGCGCGGCAGCCTCCGTTACTTCTGACACCTCAATCGTTAAATTCGGAAGCAAGGCCCTTAAGATTGATTATGACTTTACCCTCGCCAACGGTGTGGAAAAGGGCGTAGCCGGTGTGTATCTCTCACGGAATCCCGCGCTCGTGTTCAACGACAATCCTGTAGCCATCGGTATGTGGGTATACGGCGACAACAGCAAAACCTGGCTGAGAGCCAAGCTGAAGGACGGCTCCGGCAACAGCTTTGATGTGGACTTTACAAACGATTATAATGTGGCAACCCAGACCGGCGGTGTGGACTGGACCGGATGGAAATACGTTGAAGCCAAGATTCCTGATGGCAAGAAGGGTCCCTTCACCTTGGAAACACCGCTTCGGATTATGGTTTCCAGAGATGAAATGCGTACAAAGGGAACACTCTATATTGATGATATAAAGGCGGTCTACGGAGCAAGCGCCATTGATGGCCAGGCACCGGTGGCAACCTGGAGCGCACCGTTAAACAATGCGGTTCTTACCAGCAATAAAACGCCTTATTCCGTGCTTCTTACCGACAAAACCGGAATTGATGCCAAGAGCATCCAGCTTACACTGGACGGTGCCAACGTAACCGACTTTACCTTAAGTCCTGCTACCGGAACCTCCATTACCTTAAGCGGTGAGCTGGGCAAAACCGTACCTTTGGCTGACGGCCTCCACAAGCTGGTATTAAGCTATACCGATACTCTTGGCAACAAGGGCTCCAGTACCGTAAACTTTACCGTTTCCACGGGAGCGGCACAGATTGTAGCTACTACAAGCCCCACCGTCAAGGAGGGAGGAACCATTACCACCACCCTGGACGTTAAAAATCCCAAGGCGCTGAAAAAGATTTATCTCACCTTCACCTACGATTCCAAGAATCTGGAGCTGGTAGATGCGGATCCCAAGACTGCCGGCAAGCAGGTAGCGCTTGAGGATTGGATTAAAAAGGGTAAGGTTATCAAGAACCAGGTGGATGAGGCCAAGGGTCAAATCCTTATCGAGGTGGACGGCTTATCCGGTCTTTCCACAGCGGATCTTGCTAAGGCAGTGGTTATGACCTTCAAGGCCAAGAGCACACTGGCGTCCGATACCGTTATAAGCACTGGAACCTTAGCCGTCATAACCGGTTCGGCAACTCAGGGCCAAAGGTTCCTGCTTCCCAGTATGACAGTGGCCTTCGACTATGGCCTTATTATGAACGTGACCGGCTTAAAATCCGGTGAGACAACTGTCATCACCATCACCGACAGCAAGGGCAATCCGGTATCCGGAGCCAGTATTGAGCTAAATGGCCAGGGCTTCTGGGAAACCGATGCCGAGGGTAAAGTGACCACAAAGATACTGACAGGCCTGGATGTTGGCATGTCGGTGAACCTAAGGGCAGTGAAGGGTGACAGCGTAAGTAAGATTTATGTCTTTAAGGTTGAAAATGAATAAGCTTTAAGGACAATTAAGTAAAAAAAGAGGACTCAAATCCTGCATATGTTGAGGATTTGAGTCCTTTTTTTGCCGCAGTTTAGGTGTTTTATACAATAAACGCCTTGAAAATCAAAGAGTCTAAGTGTCTGAATATGGCTCACCAGGCTAATAAGGAGCATTCCCTATAAATGCTTGTTATGAATTTAGCAATCATTGCTCATTGGAAGCATAGCTGATAAAATAGTACAAAGAATAATCTTGTAGGTTATCGTTCTCTAATCGCATTAAATATCATGAAAGGTATGAGGACATAAAATGAGGAAAACAAAAATCATATGTACACTGGGGCCGGCGGTGGATGATGAGGCTATGCTCAAAAACCTTATCAATGAAGGAATGGACGTGGCCCGTCTTAACTTTTCCCATGGCAGCCATGCCGAGCACACTGAGAGGCTCAAGCTTATCAAAAAGGTTCGTAAGGAAATGAACCGTCCCATTGCCCTCATGCTTGATACAAAAGGCCCGGAAATTCGTCTGGGAAACCTGGAAAACGGTGTAGCCGAGCTCAAAGCAGACGACCGGTTTACTTTTACAACAGAAGACTGTCTGGGCAACAACGAAAGGGCTTCCATCTCCTATAAAGCTTTGCCGACGGTTATCAGCAGAGGCAATCGTATTCTTATCGACGATGGTCTGGTTGAGCTTAAGGTATTGGACTTTAATGAAACCGATGTTATCTGCCAGGTAATGAACAGCGGTGTTATTAAAGACAAAAAGAGCGTTAATGTTCCCGGTGTTAAAATGGATATGCCCTACTTAAGTCCCAAGGACATAGATGATATCCTGTTCGCCGCTAAAAATGATTTTGATTTTGTTGCAGCCTCCTTTACCCGTAGCGCAGCGGATATAATTGATATTCGCAAGCTTTTGGAGGACAATGG
>JAFADM010000229.1 GCA_023424865.1 Bacillota bacterium
AAGATGATCCGTAAAAACAGCTATTACTTTTGAGAGTTCCCTTGATGAAAATATCTCCTGAATGGAAGGGATAGACAGGCGTAATTTGCGCAATAACACAATCTGCTTGATTCTCTGTAAATTTTGTCCATTGTAATAACGGTAATCGTTTTCTTCACGTGAGCTTTCTATTATTCCAACGCTTTCCCAATAATGCAGTGAACGGTGTGAAATTCCGAATTTATTTGTGACTTCACCAATTTTCATCAACATAAATAACACTCCTTTTGTTAGCATGTATCTAGCGTACAACCTCACGCAGGGTAAGAGTCAATAATGTTTCAGGTGAAAATTCAAGAAAAACGATTGTTCAAGCTTTTTAATACCTTGCGGATTGTCATGGCACCTGTTTTATAGGCATCCTAACAACTGCTCATAAGCGCATATAGCTGAATGTACTTGACCTGCTTGCAACAAAATCCCATTGCCGCTGCATATAAACTCTTAGGGCAGAAGTGTTATCCTTATAAAAGGAGTATAGTGTTTTTAAGTCCGAATTATTGCTCAAATCAAATTTCTCAATCGCCTTTGCAGCCGCGTATCCGCTTTCCATTCCTGCTGAGATGCCCTCCCCCATAGGGTTCAGAAATCCCGCCGCTTCGCCTGCAAACAGTACCCGTCCGGTTCCGTATTCAATCGGACATCCGGGCATTATGTATGGCATAAGCCATTTTTCGGTTCTTTCCTGCTTTTCAATTTCTGCATTATGAAGTTTTCTCATATGGTTAATAAACTCGAAATAATAATATTCAAGTTTTTTTATATTTTTTACAGACACGCCAAAAATAAGATAATCGTCCTTTACATTAAACCATGCATCGTATTCTGAAAGATTCGGCTGCAAATAAGCATAAAAATAATGGTGATCCAAAGCAATAGACCCTCTATTGAAGGTTTGATACGTGATTATGTTGTTTTTAGGTGCAGGAATAATCTTTCTCTTAAAAGAGCCTGCAACACCATCGCATACAATAATGAATTTCGCTCTTTCTGAATAGGAAGAGGTACCCTTTAATTTTACCAATACTGAATCCGCTTGTTCTTCACAGTATAAAGCAATTGTTTCATCAAACACATCTGCACCGGATTCATCCGCTTTTTGGGCAAGCCAATAATCAAAGGAACTCCGCCATATATTTAGGCCTTCCTGTTCAAAACGGTAAGTTTGGCCCTTATCGTCGGTAAAAATCATGCCTCGATTTTCATTCGGCGTACACATGACAGACTTTGGGACTGCTTCGCCAAAGTATTGCCGAACCATATCCATCGACTTCTTTATTAAAATACCGGAACAAGATTTATTTCTGGGCATTTTGCACTTTTCTACCAGCAGTACCTTGTAACCGGAACGGGCCAACTGCTGTGAAGCAGAACAGCCTGCAGGGCCTGCTCCAATTATTATTACATCATACATCTTAGTTTTCTCCTGAAAAAAGATGGTATGGGACAAAAAACGGATGACTATTAACTATTGGAGAATCGGTAGGATTCGAAATAATCCATAATTAATCAAAATACGTCTCCCCGTTTTCAGCTTTTTTTGCTTGGAAGCACATCGCTACCTGCTCGACTGTGTTTTTTTCAGTAGCAAAATCGGCAGAGTATTTTGATGCTACTTCTTTTTTGCCCGATGGGTTGTTTTGTATTTTTTACCTTGATTGTCATAAGTAATCCACTCGCCTACAGGTTCTCCCTTGTCAAAATATCCAGAACGTTTTATTGTGCCATCCGGACGATACCATTCCCAATACCCCTCCGGCTTGTCATTGATAATTTTCCCTTTTGACCAAATGGTGATACCATTGGCATGGTATTTGATTGTATAGCCGTCTGTCACATCCATTTTCTTTTCTCTGACACCATTTGGATGGACCAAATCACATTTTTCATCATTCATCGTTTATGCTCCTCCCACACTTATATAACTGTTATTTTACGACAACTCTATAATGATATTCTATCTCTTTTTATCCAAAATTCACTCACAATAATCCTAATATCTCCCACATAGGCATACCGATTCTTCCGATTCCGGGCAGTATTCTGAAAAAGCATGGCATAAATTGCTGGAAGTAGGTTCTACAGCGCAGTGAACTGCCATCTGTCATCCTTTTGACTGCAAAAACAATATAATATCATCCACTAAGCCAATAAGTGTATGCCCCGCTTCCTGCAGCACGTTTATTTTTGCATTGGGCACTAGCCTTTTATAGCGTTCTGCCGTTTTCAGCGAGTGAAACATGACATCCTTTCCTCCTACGAATAAAATGGACGGCATGGTCAATTTGGTCAGCTCGGTATCCGAAAAGAGCGGAACTTGCTCCCGTCTGAAATTAAAGTTTTTCCCAATGAGCTTTTGATATTCCAGCATGACCTGTGGCAAGGGTTTTCCTCCATTCACTTTACGATACAGCTGCTCCACGCCTTTTTCACCCATCAGCAGCATATGGAATAACGACACATAGGCAAAGGAAGCTTTTGCCGCGCCAACACCGGCCGGGCACAGCAAAACAAGTTTGTCCACCATGTGGGGCTTTGAAACAGAAAACTTCAACCCAAGCCATGCCCCCAGGGAAATTCCGACTATACTGGCTTTTTCGATGGACAACCCCACAAATACATCGTGTAGCCAATTGTCAAAATCAGAGCCTTCAAAGGGTAACTGCCTGTCGTCACTTTTTCCGGGTTCCCCCTGTAAATCAACAGCATAAACCCTGTAGTACTGCGAATACTTCTCCATATCCTGGATCCACATAACTGAATTAATGCCGCTGCCGTGGAGCAGAATCAAAACAGGCGCAACTTTTTCACCTGCTGCTATCACAAAAGCTTTGCCAAAGCGTGTGTCAATATTTAATTCTTCATGAGGAATCCCCATGTTGGCAAGAAAAGCGTCATACGCCTTGTAGACATTATTCTTGCCCTCGGTGGTTTTAAATGCAAAGGTATTTGTCATTTTAATTTCCTCCTATCAAATAACCAACTTACGGCATCATCCAAATTGGCAAATATCCCAAATGTGCTTCCAGTGCTATGTTCACAAATCATTTCCTTAAATCGGGCAGGAAAATCCTGTGCGCCATTTAAGGCTACCGCCGCTCTGATGTTATAGTTTCCAAACTTCTGCAGCACAGCACTGGCAAGTCCAGTTCTTAACTTTACAAAATCGTCTGAAAGAATTCCGGCATCCAGAACAACTGCGTTGGTGTCGTGTTCAGCACAAAGCGCAATGATATCAAGAGCATCTTTCTCCCGTTCAATTAATGAGCCGCCGCTTTTGAGATAAAGGTACCGTTTCCCTTGGCTTTCTGAAATTTGAAAGTCCATGGGTGTATTCAAATCGTCTTTTGGTTTTTGTAAAACAGTTTCCGCCGCAATACTGCTGTCATCCGGCAGCCCCTCAATAATTTTTTTCACTCGTTGAATCCATACAAGTTCACTGGAATAAAAGGAGAGTATATTTTCTCGTATTAAATTTATAAGCAGTGACCTGCGGGAAGGCTCTTGTTCAGCAAAATAGCATTTGTCAAACTCGCTTTCTGATAAAACAGCCTGCAATTTAACCCCATCGGCATAGGAAGCCAGCATGCTTTCCAAATCGCTGCGTTTTAATGGCTTAGTCAATGCAAGTTTGATAAGAAACTGTTTTTTAAAAATCGGTACATCAGTCACAGAAAGCATCCATTTACTAAACTCGCTCAGGCCTTCTTCGGTAATTGTATAGATGTTTTTTGACGGTGAGCCTTCCTGATGTTGAACCTCTTTTGTAACAAAGCCTTCGTCCAGTAATTCAACAAATGCTTTATATATCTGGTTGTTATTCCCGGACCAATACATAAATGGTGTATTTTGAATTATTTTTTTTAACTCATACCCAGTAAACGATTTTTGGTTTAATAGTCCTAAAATGACGTGGTTTAGCGACAAAACAAATTCCTCCTCAACTACACTTTCTTATCATATGTTAACAATAACATATGATAAGAAAGTAGTCAACGAAATTCTATTTACTCGAATTATATAAATGAATGTAAATAGAATTATGGCTTGATGGTATTTTACTTGATAAACTCCTGATTTTTCTTCTTAACATAAAACTAGGGGTTCTGCCACTTGATTTTGGTGGCTCCCTATAGTGACTCCCTAAAAAGGGCTTAAAAAAAACAGGCTTCTCCTCCATGTAAAGGTTATGCCTGTTCATTTATAGAAATCCTATTCCGTTTTCAAAAATCAGTCCTTTACGCCCTGAAGTACCTCTTTTTTCCCACCAAACCCAGGGTTTTTCTTAATGGTAAACCCGGCTGCCATGAGGGCTTTTTGTACTGCAACCGCTACAGTAAAAGTGGAACAGGTACCCTTGGTTTTTGTCTTTTCCCCAATTGCCATAAGCAGTTCTGGGCGCCATATCGATGGATTTTTTTTAGGACTGTGTCCATCCAGAAACCAGACATCACAGGGTTTTTCCAGAGCATTCACCATTTCAAGCGCTTCTCCTATCCAGAGATTCACTTTAAGCGTTCCAAAGGATTGCTGTATGTTCATTGAATGCCAGCCAGGCAAGGTGATATCAATCTTTCGATATTCCTTTACAAGTGTATCGATTCCTTGGCCAACCCTATCTTTAAATCCATTTAAAACATCGAGCATTCTCTCAGGGCTCATGGGATATAGCTCAACCGAATTGTATTCTATAGAAACGTCTTTCAAGCCGCTTTTCTCTATAAATTCCATAAGAGAAACGACTACACGCCCAGCTCCAAAGCCCATTTCCCCGATTACAAAAGGGGTTTTTGCCTCTATTCCCATCGTAAGCCGATCGATTAGATTATTATTACTAAAATAAATCTGCTGAGCTTCGTTTAACGCATTAACCACGTCAAAATAACGATCATCAAACTGCTCATTTACAAGATACGATGGAATCAACATATATTACACGTTCCCCTATCAGCATTTCATATAATAAATCCCAACCTGGCTTAACCAGGATAACTTCAATTGGGATACCGTTTTTTGGTCGTCTAATTATTTCACATCCTGCTGAAAAAAGAAAGGTCAGATTATGACACGTCTTAATTCCGTGAGAATCCTTCAGCTTAGATTAATTTAGTGGATGGGTAAATAGTGCTTTTATATGAATAATATCTTGTGCTATGGGTTACAACGAATAACTTTGAAAAATAGCCTGCCGCCTTTTTTCGAAGATTTACCATATTTGATAAAACATTCGCATACTTCTTCCCTATCCAGAAAATACAAAAAGGCCAATCCTATGGCCCCTTTATTCATTATCTGAATAAGAACGCAGATTTTCATTCAGAATGCGTACCACCTCGTCCATGCAATCTGCAAATCTGTGAAACTGTTTGACGATTGGAGCGCGCTTTGTCTTATCCTGCAGCGTTTCAAGTTTGCAGCCAAAAGCGCCGCCAAGCGTTTCCAAATTGTAGTCACCGTACAGCCGCATCATTTCATCGCGTTCTTCCTGGGAATGGACGTCTTTAACCCAATGACCACCGTTCCACAAGTAATTTGTAATTCGGTATTCCTTACGCACTTCCTCTAAAAACGTAAAATCCGGGTTCATTTCCAGAGCTTTTTCAAGAAATGCTTGGCAACCGCCGCTGTTGGTGGCTAAATTTACAATATAAACCTCGTAGGCAAAAAAGTTGCCGTCAAACTCTTCTGGCTTCATAGTGTCGTATTTGCCGGTTGCAATGTCGTTCGCCAATGCACGGAAGGCCTCCGCTCCAAATACATAATCCTGTGTTTTTGTATTTAGCAATTGGGACAGCTGCTGTATTACATTACGATAAATTTGCTTAAGTGAAACTTCACGCTTTTTCTGTCCTACTATTATCCAACCGTGAATATCTGTTTGCTCGTTTTTATAAAAATCTTCGTCAAGGACCAACCGCTCCGGCTCTGTTTTATTATCACTTAAATATAAGAGGGTATTGCCATCACCTTCATAACCTATAATGGCGCCTTTAGGGCACCCATGATACCATATAACAGGTATGCCCCTGTCAATACTGGAGGTTATCTTTTTAATAAAATGCCCAGGGTCCGCCTGAAGCTCGCGCTCCGAAAAAGCTTCAGCGGAATAGCCAATTTTATCGAATACCTTTACAAGACTACGCAATCCTAAATAATAGTCCGATGCACTGTCATCTTTAAAGTCACCAAGCGGATAAAACTGTGCGAAGACGTCACCTGTTATGCCTGCAAAAAGCGTATAGTCGGCAAACGTCATTTCTCCAAGGCAGCCCATTACATACCGTGCAACCCCGTTGAAATGGTAGTTTTCACCGAACCAACTGTTAACAAGCGGAGGAATATTGGGAATCACTTTTGTACTCATATTAAAACCTCCTTGCACTTCAATTCTTAAGAAAATAGGCGCGTAATACTTCGTACTATCAGGCCTGCGCTTCGCCTCAGATGGTGTAACGCCGTGAAATCGCGTAAACGCCTTAGTAAAACTTTCAGGCGTGTCATAACCACATTTCAAGGCGATATCAATAATTTTAGCGTCCCCTCGAGCAAATTCCTCTCCCGCCAGCGTTAGCTTCCTAAAGCGAATATAATCAGCCACTGTAACTCCGGTTACAATACTGAATATGCGCTGAAAATTCGCACTCGACGAATACGCTTGCTTGGCAACATTATCATTATTCAAATCCTCGTCAAAAAGATGAGCTTCTATATAATTCAGCGCACGTTGAATGCTTTGTATCCAGTCCAAGCTATCACCCCTTCCTAGATAATTATAGTACAAAAGCTTCAGCTTATCCTGTCACAGAATGCTCGTCAGTGTCCGGTTAAAGAGCTATAAAAATAGGCTTTACAGCCTTAATAAAAGCATTACCCAAAACTCAGGATAATGTCACTTCTGCAAGCAAAGCAGGCGCTATTGATGGAATAATATTTTTTTTATAATTAAGAGGATGGGATAAATTAATCAGACTAGAACGCTTACCAAAGGGTACTTCTTTTTGATCGATTTATGGTTTTATTATGCTTTTATGAGAGATGTTAAAATTTCTTAAAAGATTCGAAAGAATTATATATTATGCCCCCAAGTATCTTTTTTGAAGATACTTGGGGGCATACGGCCTTTACTTAGCACTTTATCAAAAGGAGAGCACATCGTTCTTATTAGGCAAAGTCCTCTATTCTCCATTCATCTTTCCAATCAATGAATCCCATTTCTCCGTCAAAGGTTAATGGCAGCCACACATAATCTGAGATGACTGTGTTCATTTGAGGAAGCTGCTCCACTCCATTTTCCTCCAGCCTCCTTGCGATACAACCCCAATCTGCCTTTTCCGATGATGCCGGATTATATGATTTTTCAAAACACCCGGCATACATTTCATATGGCAGGAACATCTGATTCGGCAACCATCGATCTGCACAAGCAATGTATAAATCTTTTTTGCCTGCGACACGAAACACACTGGATATTTGGGAGTGAAAGGAAGTCATTGATATGTCATGCCGGTGGGGATTTCCCACTATATTATAAGGCCCATGCCAATTATCTGAAATTGCCAGCTCAGAAGGATTAGGATAATAACCGGTCGTCCCTGATGTAAGAAGATAATGTTTTCCATTCCTGATAAAATGAGCTGCCGCTTCTCTTACATAGGGCGGATAACCATTTTTAAAATGCTCGGTATAATAGCCGCTTACATCCAGGTAATCATCCGTCAGTTCCGCAATAATTGTTTCTGTATGTACTTTTTCAAAGATATAATAGGCTTTGCCGGTAGTTTCATCAACCTGAAGATCAAAGTCGCCTGCGCTAAATCCAAGTGGCAGTAACCTTTCTCTCACTATCTCATAAGGGCCTAAGAATTGATCTGCCTGTAATACTGTTGATTTTTGGGTGCCGTCAGCAAACATAACCTTTATCCAGCAGACATACTTTTTAGTCTTCCTGTTGAATAGGATATGCGGACGTTCGGCTTTGGACTTGGGATGTAGTGTGGAATTTTCATCATCACATACGGGTGGAATGAACAGGCCTTTATCCTCCCAATTGTATAAATCCTGCGATGCATAGCATCTCATTCCCCAATGTCTTATTCCATTCTTACCATCGGTATGCTCCTTGTTCTCACCATACCAATAATATGTACCATCTTGATAAAACACACTGCCTCCATGAGCGTGTATTCTTTTTCCTTCCGTGTCCAGCCATACTTTACCTGGATTAAATGATGTATATTTAGTCATGCTAATACTTATCTCCTTCCATTTATTGTTGTTTCCAATAAATCTGTTTCCGGTAACCATAAACATTTTAAGCATAATAAATTTAGCATATTATATATTAATTTCATTATTATTACATATTTTCTGCCGCATTATAAATTGAAAAACAACAATTAATTTAAAATATAAACTGAGGCAGGAATTCCTTGTTTGCTTCAAGCAGTTCGGTTGTGAGTTCTTCTGCAATTTCCTTATTCTGCACCTGTGGCGAAATAGCTATTGCACGCACTACAAGCTGCCGCTCCCCCGTTATTGCCGCTTTTACAGAGGTCTCTTGTTCATCAATTATGGTAAGCATGTACCCTGTAAGGCTTGGCGGTACTTCTCCACTGACTAATGGAAAAATTCCACTTCCATTTATTTCAGCCCATGTCTCTACAATAACATCCATCGGAAGATTGCTGATCTGCCCTTTATTTGGCATTGCTACAATGCATCTGGCCGGTGTTCCTGTATGTAAGGCTTCAATAATCACTGAAAGGCCTTCATTTGAAAGCTTCATTTCAGGCAGCTCAGCTTTACGTTCTATGACTCCTTTAATTTTTTCAATCTGCTCATTCCTCAAAAGCTGCCGTCTCGGCAAAACACCCTTTCTTCTTATGTGATGCTTTTCAAGAATTTCAGGGCGGCTGCAATAATACGGAAAATTTTCAGCTACATGATTAGAGCCGCCTACCGGAAAATAGCCAAATCTCTCAAACAGCTCAAAATTAAAATAGTATTCCATGTTCTTCCCGACAAGAGCTTTCATTATATCGTCATCAACAGTATTTGTAATAACTTTTTCACTATGGGAGATATAATCTTGTACATATTCTTTTAAAGAAAGCTGCGCGTCTATTGGTCTGCCTTTACAGGTAATATTTTTAAGCCATGTATAATGATTTACGCCAACGCTGACGGCACTAATGTCTTTAGGCTCAACCTTAAAATAATTTGACAGCATAGAAATGGTTCCGGAATAATTGTGACACAGGCCTACACACTTAATGGAGGTCATCATGGTAATGGCTCTTGTAAGCTGAGAGAGTGGATTGGTTACATGAATCATCCACGCATCAGGACAAAGCCTTTCCATCTTACGTGCTATATCTATAAAAACCGGTACGTTCCTAAGTGTTCTCGATATCCCTCCCGGTCCCACAGTGTCTCCAACAGTGTGGTAAATTCCATATTTTTCAGGAATGGTATAATCTTTATGCATTGCCTCAAAACCGCCTGTGGATATAGATACACATACATAGTCAGCACTTTGAAGAGCCGATTCAAGCTCCTCTACGGTAATCCTCCAGCCGCAGCCTATTTTATCAGCCATAATTTCGCAATACGTTTTAAGATCCTCCGCTGCCTTGCTGTCCGTATCAACAAGAACCAAATGACTGTCCTTCAGGCTTTCTCTTAAAAAAAGATCTCCCGCAAGTGTTGGGGTCCATGCATAACTGCCCCCACCTATAAAAACGACTTTGCATCCCATTTCTTTGCTTCTCCTTACCTTATTGGCTGCTATTATCTTAATGTGCATCGAATAGCAGAAACCTTAAATTCAGAATATAACACTAGCTCAAAAAAATCCTAAATGTTCGTGGTGATATTTTAAAAAACTAACTTATTTTGCGTTTTTAATGGATTATGATACACTATAAACGGGTGAAAAACAGTATGGAAGAAATCAGCATCGTTAGAACAAACAACTTATATGTTGTATATAAAAATACCGCAAGTAACCAAATACCTATGCAGCATTATCATGATGCCTATGAAATTGTTTTTTTTATCAATATAGATTTAGAGGTGTTTATAAAGGATACCCGTTATGAAATTCACGATGGGGATATTATTTTTATAAACGAGTTGGACATACACCGTTTTATTTATAAAGAAACCTCTACTGCCTACAACCGTTATCTCATTAATTTTAAGAAGGATTACATCTTTCCTAATTTAAAAGCAGCAGGGATTGAGTGTATCTTAGACGATTTAAAGGAGAGCCGGTATGCACATGCATCAACTACCTTAAAAGAAAGAAGTGAACTGGAATTTCTGTTTAAATCGATGCTAACCGCTAAAAATCTTTATTCCGGAACACTTCCTAACTCATTCCAGGAAGCAAATTTAAAATCATATCTACTTCTGATACTCATACGAATCTGGCATATTACAAAAAATAACAAAAAGCGAAATAGTATGACTAAGAAGGGAAAGCTAGTAAAAGAGCTTATAATGTTTGTTGATAAAAACTATATGTCAGAAATCAGTCTGAAAATGCTTGAGGAAAATTTCCATTTAGATCGCTATCATATCAGTCATGTTTTCAAGGATATAACTGATTTCTCAATCATAGAATACGTTCAGCAGCGAAGGGTAATAGAAGCACAAAAGATGCTTAAATATTCCAATAAAGAAATTGTTGATATTTGCTTTGATTGTGGCTTTAATAATATACAGCACTTTCATCGGGTGTTTAAAAAAATATCTGGCATAACTCCTAATAAGTACAGGAAATTATAAATCACTCTTCCAAATGCAATACTTAAGAAACAACTCACCAATCTGACCTTCTAATTTACATAACCATGGCATCACTGCTAATGATTATCATTGTTTATTTGAATCGGAAGGAGTATATTACATTCGTCGTTCACGCCATCGTGCTCCATATCGTCGTCAAAAATTTCAAAATTTCCTGGCAAAAGATCAAGGTTAAGCAGGTATCCAGATTCGGGCAACCATTGTGTATACGCATATCTGCTCATAGTTCCACGTGATTTTTCTCTGAATTTTGCAAATAAACTTTCTGAAAAATCCTTTACTGTAAGGTGAGACGGAACATTACTAGCATCTGTTACCTTCAATACTCTAACCTCCTCTCCTCAACGTACAATATACCGAAATTTAAGTCTATAAAACTGACTATAATTATCCTCTTACGTCGTTTTCTTAATTTAGTTCCTGCTGTATAGCAAGAGGTCCAGTCTCCATTTGAATGCTCAAACAGAACACAGGTTTAAGTCCTCGATCTGAAAGGATTTGGAAATTCTTTGCTGGAACCGGTTTTTGATATATGCAGTCAAGAACATTGGCAGAATCAATAGTATAATATCAAAAGTGAGGTGAAGGTTCATGAACAACGATATACTGGAGAAGGTGTTAGCTTATGTAGATGCCCATATACAGCAGAAAATTAATTTATGTGATTTATCCGAAATAGCCGGATACAGTCCTTTTTACTTTAGCAGGCTATTTTCAGAGACCATTGGAATGCCTGTTACCGGTTATATCCGAATTCGCAAACTCCAGCATGCCGTCGTTTCCTTGCTGGAAGGACACAAGGTCGTCGATGTGGCGCTTTCATATTCATTTGACTCACACGAGGGATTTACACGTTCCTTTACACAGCTTTTCGGTTCAACCCCCAGCACAGTCAGGAAGTTTTTAACTTCTTACGCCGTGCCTGCTTATATCATACCAAACATCTCAAATAGGAGGGTCAGTATGGAGACCATGAACTCAATGGATTTAAAGCACAATATGCATCAGCTTGTTTTTGAAGTCCTTGTAAATTCTCTTGATGAAGCCAGAGCCGGATATTGCACAAAAATTGGAGTTGCACTTCTGTCTGGTAACAGGGCAAAAATCACCGATAATGGAAGAGGTCTGCCCTTATCCAGAAATTTGCATGCAAGCAAAGCTGTAATGGATAAAATTTTAGCAGGAAGTCCCATAACAAATGTGGAGTACAGCCAAATGGGCGACCTTTCTCTGGCCGGAATGCAAACGGTTAATTCGTTGTGTAATGCTTTGCAAATTACCGTTAACAGGGACGGCAATCAATTTAAACAGGATTACATTCGCGGCATTGCTCAGCATGACCTGCACATAAGCGATGCAGTGTGCCTATCGGGAACGGAGATTATTTTAAGACCGGATAAATCCTTATTTGGAGACACTCTATTTTCAAAAGAAGTAATTTGGGATTGGCTGGAGAAGAAGTCGGCAGATATCTTAAATCTTAAAATTAATGTTTATGGTGTTGATTAGTAGTCGGGCAATGCAGTTGTAACAAATTAAAAGGCCTTCCAGATCACGACTATGCTTTCCAACCGGCTTTTTTATGCTGTAAACGGTTTACAGTGCCTTATAAAACTGCACCAAGCCTTGAAAATTCCTGATTACAATGGTTGACAGCACTCTTTATATTCCGTTGACAGATGCTTGGCTGTGGTTCACAGCCCTTGAAGCTTCAGCTTGTTTACTAAATCAACATAAAACTCACAAACATCAAAGCCTTCAATATCCTTTCGCGTCAGGTCGATCATATCGCCGTGTGAGATCCCCTGACGCCCCTTTGGACTAAGTACCCCGAGAAAATTCCCCCACGCCATGGACTGTGTTGGAACAAGCCCGTCATTCTCACCGCCACCATAGAATTTAATGATGCCGTAGCCTACATTTAGCGGAAACATGGCACTTGACGGTGAGCGCATCCTTGATCCGACGCTTTGATACAATACCCTGGGATCGTCATGCATCAGGCTGTTCAGCCGTGCGCATTCCTTCTCGGTCAGGTCTTGAAGCCCACTGAAGAAGTCCGGGTTTTTGTCGCCAACTTTTGTAAAGACGGATTCATACTTTTTCCCGATAGACTGAATGGTTTTATCTGAGATTTTATCCAGCAGCCTTCTCACATAATTGCAGCCATGATGGGGGGAATTGATAGTGGTTAGCGATGCAACATATTCCCCCATCCCCAGGCAGCTAATTGCGTAGCGTGAATCAAGCCCCCCTTTGGAGTGTGCAATCACATTGACTTTTTCGCAACCGGTCTTTTGCACGATATCCAAAATGCTCTGCTTGAGCTCGCCGGCACACCGTTCCACCGACGCGGATGATTGCTGATTGCCATAATAGACGGTTGCGCCGTTATCCATAAGTTCTTTTGGGATACGGCCCCAATAATTGAATTGTTCCCAGTCGCGAAAGAAAATACCGTGCACCATCAGCAGCGGATATTTGGTTTCGCACAGCTTTTCCCCCTCTCTGACTTCATTGCGGTTTCGCCTGTCGAGCGTAAAGGTATACTCCCTGCGTGATGTCTCCAGCATTTTTTTTAATAGAATGAAGTTTACTACCGGTACCCACCAGAGCAGCAGCAAAAACAGCTTAGGCATAACGCCAACCTGCCTGGAGCAAATAAATATCCGCAGTACGCCATTTAGCAGCAGAGCGAAGAGCAGTAACACACTAACCCCTGCATTGATTAGAAGGATATGCAGGGGAATTTCCATTTCATAAAAATGAAGATAAATATAGAGCGGAATTTCTGCTGTGAAACACACTGTCACCGCAAGGATCAGCTCATAGCCTCCGTTTAAAATCCGCAGCCGTACCAGTGGAGCATTGTCCCACAATGCGGCAAT
>JAFADM010000235.1 GCA_023424865.1 Bacillota bacterium
CTGGTTTCCTTGGAAAAGGAAACGGCAATGGTAAGCAGCAAGGGATAGAGGCAAAGCAGAGCAAAAAGTATGGTTGCAATATAAAACACTGTCAGAAGCAGGGAATCGCCTTTCCCCAAAGTATGAACAGATTGATTTCTTGCTTTCGTCAAGGTAAGGATACCCCCTTTTAAAATAATTTGTAGTCTTTGTCAAACCGTCCGGCAAGCCAGTTTGAGAAAAGGACAAGCATAAAGCCGAAAACCGACTGGTAAAGGCCGATGGCCGATCCCATTGTAAAATCCCCCATGCCCATAATGGACCGGTAAACAAAGGAATCGATAATTTCAGTGGTTTCCATAAGCATGGCGGACAGGTTTGTCAGAGACATGAGCATGGTTAAATCACCGCTGAGCATTCTTCCAATGGAGAGAAGGAATAAAATAATAACGGTGGGCTTTAAAAGGGGCAGGGTAATATACCGTATTTTCTGCCAAAGCGTGGCCCCGTCCACCTCTGCGGATTCGTAAAAGGAGATGTCAAAGCCCGTTATGGTTGCAAAATAGATAATGCCTCCGTAGCCCGCGCCCTTCCATATGGTACTTATTGTAAGTATGGCAGGCCAATACGATGCATTGTTATAAAAGTCAATTCTTTCCATCCCCAGCGAAACAAGAAGATTGTTAATGACACCGCCCTTATAGGAAAGAATAGCGGTAAGGATTCCTCCGGCTACAACCCAGGATATGAAATGGGGCAGGATGGACAGGGACTGTACCACCTTAAGAAGCGCCTTATGCCTTATTTCATTAAACATGATGGCAAGGCCAATGGACATGGAGGTACCGAAGACAGTATAAAGAATATTCAGAAAAATCGTATTTCGTGTTGCACGCCAGGCATTTGAGAAGTTGGCAAAAAAGAATTCAAAATTTTTAAGCCCAACCCATGGGCTCCCAAAAATGCCGTCTTTAAAGTTATACTTTTTAAATACGATGATAAGGCCGCTCAATGGGATATAAGCAAACATAATGGTGAGAATGATTACAGGCAGCGCCAGCAGCCAAAGCTGCCAGTAGGTTTTCATATGAGCGACAATTCCATTACGTTTTCGAACCGTTTGTATCAAACCGTAAGGCCCCCTTTGCAAGATTGTGATTACGCTCCTTATTAAGCCATTGGGGGGCCTTGTTCTTCAAGAATAATAAATTTATATTCTGTTGTTTTCTTTGTTTTTTGGACTATTGAAATATTGCAGTGGTTTTGTTTTATTGCACACCGGTTTTGAAAAGGCCGATGGTTCATGGGTTTCATCCTTCTCTCATGCTGTTTTGACGGTATTTGCCCGGAGTGATGCCATAACGCTTTTTAAAAAGAGCGGTATAATAGGAGGTATTGGTGTAGCCCACCTCCGTACAAATTTCCTGAATGCTTGCCTTCGGATTTTGAAGCAATAGCTTGCGGCTTTCCTCAAGCCTTACATTGGATAAATAGTCAGGGAAGGCACAGTTTGCGTATTCATTAAAGATTCGGCTGAAATAGGACGGCGTAATGCCGAATTTTCCCGACAAATGCTGGGCTGTGAGATTATAGTCATTGTAGTTTTGATTTATATATTGAATGGCTTTGGACACAAGCTCAAAGCTTCCGGTATTTTGAAGCTGATTACGATAGTTTTTTATGGACATAAAATAGTCGCCGAACCATTGACGGGCTTCGCTTAAAAAGTTTAGCCGCTGTATTTCGACGCGTATGGTTTCATAGGTTTTAAAGTCCATATTGGCGTTGTCCCGGGATAAATCCGATTGAATACGCCGCATTTCACAGGCCGCACCGATTAAAGTTTCAAAGGCAGTCTGAAGGGATCTGGTCTTTATAAAGGCTTCCATTTTTTCATATTCACGAGTAAATTCGCCTTCATTCATGGATCTTACAGACTGGATTAAAGGTGAAAGATCATAGCTCTTTTCACTGGAATGAAAAGCACAAGCCTGCATTTCATCTTCGGTTATAACCGTGTTTTCACCAAAAAGGAAACGATAGCCTGCGGCAGCACAGGCAATCCGGTAGGACTGTCTTAGCTCCCCTACCTCCTTGCAGGGATTGCCCAGGCCCATATTAAGCTTAAAGGGAAAAACGCCTGAAATCAGCTCAATGACTTCAAGGCTCAAAGCTTCCAGCTTGCTTTTTGCATCCTCGTCCGGATTTTGATGAAACACAATGGATGCAATGTATTCATTATCCATGATAAAGGTTTTGGTTTCACAGGTTTGCTGAAAATGATTGGAAACAATGTCACAGAGCGCCTCCATACTTTCGTTGACCGGCTCTTCCCCATTGCTTTCCGTCAAATTCGAAGGATACCCAACCCGTAGAACGGCTACAGAGTATAATGACGATGCACCGAAACTGTTTAAAATCTCCTCAAAGGCTTTGGGCGGAGAGGTCTGATTGGATTTGGCCGACAGGTATTTTACCATCTGCTCCGCTTCGATTTCCTTCCGGTAATCACTAAGGCGGCTGGCCATATGAGTAAAGGTGGTTGAGGCAGCGGCAAGCTCATTGGTTTTACCTGCCCGGGCTTCCGGCTTTTCAAGTCCGGAGGAAGCCACACTGTCTACAAATTCATCAATGGGATGGTAAACCCGCGCAGACACATAAGTGGATAAAAACAGGGAGCCCATGCCCATGGCTATACCCAGTGACAGAATAATCCAGCGAATTCGGGCGACAGGATCCTGTATGTAATGATAAGGCAGCATATGAACAATGGAATAGCTGTTGTCCTGAGCGGTGATATAGCTCAGAAAATACTTTTCTCCTTGAAAATCCAGCTTTGAAAAGCTGTTCTCGGATTTCTCCTTGAAGATGGTTTTATAAATTTCAAGATCATCAATGCGCTGCCCAAAAGAGAACAAATCTCCCACGCTTCCCAGAATAATACCTTTTCCATCCAGAATAAAGAAATTCTCTCCCTCCCAGTTATGGGAGAACATTTCCTTAGTGATGGAGCCAATATCAATATTGACCATGATTCCCACAGGAACGGTTTGCCTGGCCGGCCATTCCCCCACCGACACACCCAGAAGCTCCTCCGTGCTTCCATCTATCCCTGTATAGCTCCAGGTAAAGAGCTTGCTTTTGAGGGATTGGGGAAAAGCCTCCCCCACCAGGCTGTCGATATTGCGTTCGGGAAACAGCGTATAATTGCTGGCTTTGAGCAAAACCCCGTCCGTCCCCATGATGAAAAGGGAATGAACCCAGTTGTTAACCATAATATTGTTCAATATGGTATTGGCAATAACCGACATGTTGTCGCTCCACTGGCTTTCGTTCCGGACAATCATGCGATTGACATAAACGTTTTTGTACAGGGTTTCCGCCGTATTTTTCGCAGAGGTCATGTAATTGTCAAAAACAATGTCATAGTTGGCCAGAACCCTTTTATCATTTTCCACAAGTTGGGATTCGGTAACCTTGCTGAGCCAGGTAAATCCAATTGAACAAACCAGGATAATAAAGAAAAATGATATCAGGAAGGTACCTAAAAAGATCTTTTGAAGGATGGCACGTTCCTTATATTTTTTTATCCATTTTCCATACATAGGCCTTCTCCTTAGAGGAGTATTTCCAGCTCATAACAACAACAGCCCAGCTGTTTATGTAAAATATTGAATACCCCTTTATTCAACAAATTTATAGGATGTCAATTATTTATTATATCCTTCCCAAAACCATGTGAACTATAATGATTTCATCATTCTTAATTCATTTGTCGGACCTTTGGTCTTAATAAGGCAAAGCAAGCAGACGGAGGCTTAACATGATTATTGTATCAAAAGACAACGGTGGCTTTTCTTCCCTTCAGGAGGCCATACTTTCCATTCCGGATACGACCCGGGAAACGGTAACAGTATTTATTGAACCGGGCATTTACGAAGAAAAGGTGTTCATCCGCAAGCACAACATCTGTCTGGTGGGCAAAGACAGGGAGAATACGATCATCCGCTATGGTGACGGTGCCAAAAAACCCCGGGGAGACGGTACGGATTACGGTACCTTTAATACCGCCACTGTTTTTTTCTCCGGCAGCGACATAACCGTCAGGAACCTTACCTTTGAAAATACCGCAGGCCCCGGCAAGGTTGCCGGTCAGGCCCTGGCCGCATTTATTGCTTCGGACAGAACAGCCTTCTACAACTGTGCCTTTCATGGCTTTCAGGATACTATTTTTACGGGAGACTTAAAGGATCCTGTTTTTATGCGGCTTATGATGCCGGATTTTATTGAGAACTCATCTGTTCCCTGGCTTTTCGACGTCAACCGCAACTATTTTGAAAATTGTCTAATAAGTGGCGACGTGGACTATCTGTTTGGCCCCAGCACCGCTTATTTCAACCGCTGCCAGATTCAGTCCAGGCTTCTTTCCAGTGAAAGCACCGCTTTTATTACCGCAGCCAGCACCCCAATCAATCAGGAATACGGCTATGTGTTTTACCGTTGCGACATAACTGGCGAGGGTGCGGACGGAAGCATTTATCTGGGCCGCCCATGGCGGGATTATGCCAAAACCGCCTTTATCGAATGTGCCATGGACAAGCATATTCATCCCGTGGGATGGGATAATTGGGGCAAGCCAAAAGCTGAAGCTGTAAGCTCTTATATCGAATATGGCAACACAGGCCCGGGAGCAGCATCGGATAAACGCGTTTCCTTCAGCAAGCAGCTGACCAATCCCGGTATCCCGGAATACTTTTCATATGACAAGGTCCTTGGAGGCCACGACGGGTGGCTTCCTGCCAATGCGTACATTGCAAAATAAGTTTATTAAATTATATAATATTAAAATGCACTTCCTGTTTTCGATATCCGGGCATAAGGCCCGGATATCGGCATAATAGGGCATTTTTATGTTAATGAGCAAATAAATTGTGGTATGGATCATTAAACTGTACTTATTGTGAGCAAAAATGTAAAGGAGTTGTCCCATGGAAAATTATCAATCCCGAGATTCAATCCCCATGAGCCTTTCCAGTGCAAAAAACATGGTGTCCTGGGCGAAATTCATAGCAATCATGGATATCGTTTTTGGCGCCATTTCATGCCTGGGGATTATAACGGCTGTTTATGGCGTTCCCAAAATCATGTCCGGAGCAAATCTATTGAACGCCGCCAAGAAGTTAAGGCAGCATCTTGAAGAACCTGATCCGGACAAGATTTCAGGAGCACTTGATAATCTCCATGATTATTTTAAGTTAAACGGCATCACCGTCATCATCAATATTGTGACTACCGTCGCAGTAATACTCTTTTACGTTTATGCCATCTACGCGGTAATCTCTAATTTAATGGATTCACCCGGCAGGATCAACGATCTGCCCTATTACTTCCGATATTAGTCCGCAACAGGCTCAACCCTCACCCAATCCGAAGAAGCACTGCCGCTTCCAGTTACAAACAGGCCGAACTTGGCTCCCACCCAGGCACCTGGGGTGGTAGTGAATTTAAGGCCGGAAGACAGAAAAGCCTTGCCGTCGATGCCGTAGAAAAACTCGCATTCCGTGCTGTTTCTTACTGTCAGCTTAAGGTAAAGCTCTCCGGTTAAGTTGGCGCTGGCTATAACCGTTCTGTCCTCCCCGCCCTTCTGAATGCCGCGATAGGCCACAAGTTCAATGCCTTCAGCGGCTTTATGAATGGCAAGAGCACCGTACACACCGCCTAGCGCCATAAAGCCCACGGTGTCCCCGGCCTTAAGATCGGAAAAATCCAACCGGGCTACAGCCTGGAATTCGGGGGCCATGAACTTTTGAAGGAGCAAATGGGGCATATCGTTAAGACTACCCGTATAATTCTGTCCAAAGAGGCGGAGGCGGCTGTTTTCAAGGCTGTACCATTCCTCGCGGTAATTGGCGTTCCATTGCCACTGAAGGCCCAGAGCGGGACCGTCAAACTCATCACTGTCGGCCGGATAAACGGGGTCGAACACTCCGCCCACATCCGGCTTTTTGTATTCCATCACAGGCTGTCCGCAGCCTTCACCGCCGCTGTCATCACCAATGACGGGCCAATCGTTAACCCATTGAACGGGCTGAAGATGAACAATTCTTCCTGCAACCCCCACATCCTGAAAATGGAGAAACCAGTTTTCACCGGAAGGTGTATCTACCAGAGCGCCCTGGTGAGGTCCGTTAACCGAGGTTGAACCCCTGTACATAACCACCTTATCCTCATAGGGGCCCCATATGCTTTTAGAACGAAGGACGGTCTGCCAGCCGTGCTTTACGCCGCCGGCAGGGGCAAAAATATAGTAGTAGCTGTTTCTTTTATAAAGCTTGGGGCCTTCTATGGTAGGCTGGGTATTATGCCCGTCAAAAACGTGGCGGCCGTCGTCCAGAAGGCCTGTGCAGTCGGGTTTCATGGGGGCTACATTAAGTATGCTCTTAAAGCCGATACGGCTCTTGGCAAAAGCGCTTACCATGTAAGCCTTGCCGTCGTCGTCCCACAGGGGGCAGGGATCAATCCAGCCCTTGCCTTCACGTACCGGGAAGGGTTCACTCCATTTGCCGAAGGGATCCACTGCCGTACAGCAAAAGATGCCCTCGTCCGGCATGGGGTAAAACACCCAGAATTTATCATCATGGTAGCGGATGGCAGGGGCCCAGACGCCTCTGCCATGGGCAGGCACATCGTAATCGGAATAGGGAATTTTATCCAGAACATAATTAACCACGCGCCAGTTAACCAGATCCTTGGAATGCAGAAGAGGCAGTGCCGGCGTATTGCAGAAGCTGGACGCCACCATGAAATAATCCTCCCCAACCCGAATGGCATCCGGATCCGAATAATCGGCGTATAAAATAGGATTGCGGTAGGTTCCATCACCCAGATCAGCATTCCAGACTTGCTTGTTTTCCTTCATAATGAACCGCCTTTCATTTCTATCTGTAGTATCAGAAGATCAGTGTTCCGAGATATATCCATAATATCCGTAATAATTTTTTTGTTATATGAGCCGGGGCTTTATTAAATAACCAGGGGTTGTCCCCTGTCGGCGGAATCCCGGGCCGTTAAGGCTACCCGGGTAGATGCCAGGGAGCTTTCAGTGGTAATGAGACCTTCTTCCCCTTTTACAGCAGCGACAAAAGCGTCCCAAATGGACGGCGGGCTTAAAAGCGGGACCTCCCGCTCACCCTTTTCATCAATGACATAAAGCTTGCGGGATCGTACCTCCAGCACACCTTTGGTTCCTGCCGCCCTTACCCGATCGTCGTCATGGGATGGGGCAGCTTCGGGACGCAAATAATCCAGATTAACCGAAGCCAGTATTTCATCCGAGAGCTTCATTGTAACCAGACCTGTCATTTCCAGTTCTCCCAGGCCGTGATTATGCTCCCCACTGTGTAGGGCAAAAACTGTTTCCACCCTCCCACCGGCAAGAAACTGAACGGTATCGATGCCATGAATGCCTACCCAGGGAATGGTGCCGCCATAGCTTGACCGGCTTTTAAAAAACTCAGGACGGCGGCCCAGTCTGTAGGACTTCTGGGCATTGACCATACGCACCTGGCCGATAGCCCCATCCCGGATAAGCTTGTAGGCCGTATAAAACCAGGGATCGTAACGGGCTGTTTGCATGGCCCAGAGCAAGGCACCCGCATCTTTAGCAGTATCCTCCAGCTCTTTGAGTTCCTCCAGCGTCAAAGCCAGGGGCTTTTCACAGTAGGTGGCAATGCCTCTTTTCAACGAAGCCAGCGCAGCCCTGCCGTGGCCGTCAAAGCGATTGTCTACGACAAAGATATCCGGCTGGACCGCATCCAGCAGCTCTTCGACGCTATTAAAGCGGGGCGCAGTCAGACCATGCTTTGCCATGGTCTCTTCCACCTTCACGATTCCGTCGTCAAGGGTTCCGCCATATCCCGCCAGCTCCTGCTCCTCACTTTTTGCAATGCCCTCAAGAACCCTGCCAAAATGGCCGCAGCCTCCAAACAAGCCTATTTTCACTTTTATCTCTCCCTTATCCTTCCGATCCGTTTTCAGCATCAATCTTTTCACTATCCTCAGCCGAAACCGGAAAGGGAACACCTCTTAACCGTACGGATTCGCATTTTACAAGCTTAACGGCAGCATCCGAAGGCGCATTGGGCGCACGAAGCCCGTCAACGGAAATTTCCTTAACGGCTGTCATATAAAGGGGACTGTCCGCTCCGTCGGTATCAATGGTTAGATTGCGCAGATTACAGTCCACCACATTGGTGAGCCGGATGCCGGCCTTGGCCATGGGCTCCAGACCATGCATCATGGCAGCCTGACGGGGAGTCACCTCTCCTCGTTTAACCTTTACATGAAAATCACTGACGGAAAGCCCCACCACCGGAGATTCGGGGATACCGTAGACAAAAAGAGCGCAGGCGGACACACCGCTTGCGGTTACACCGGAAATGGCAATATCCTTAAATACGGGCGTTCCTTCGTTTACAGGAAGCGCTTCCTTTGAGAACAGGGACATATCGTCGGCAGGCGCTCCGCACATGTAATAGCCGTTAAGTACCAAGGGACAATAAACATCTACCATACTGATGCCCGTCACCCGGACATCCTCCACACAACCGCCCCGCTTGCGCCGGGTTTTTATGCGAATGCCTCTGTCGGTGCCGTTAAAGACACAATTTGAAATGACCACATGACGTACGCCGCCGGACATTTCACTGCCGATGACCACGCCGCCGTGGCCGTTGTTCATGGTACAGTTGGTTACGGTAATGTTTTCGCAGGGTCTTCTGCGATAATTGTCATACTGTGTTCCCGACTTAATGGTAACACAGTCGTCGCCCACATCGATATGACAGTTGGCTATATGAACATTGGAACAGCCCTCCGGGTTGATTCCATCTGTATTTGGCGAATCGCTGGGGTTTTTTATGGAGATGCCGTCAATCGTTACATTATTGCAGCAAACAGGATGTACCGTCCACATGGCCGAATTGACAACAGTAATTCCACTGATCCGTACATTGTCGCAGCCTATGGGCTGTACAGCTCTCGGGCGGGTATCGTCTTTATTTCTGTGCCACCAGTTGAAGCCCTGTCCGTCCACTGTTCCGCGACCGGTAATGGTCACATTAACCGCATTAAGAGCCGATACCAGGCCCCGGCGAACAGCAGGCCCCCAACCGGGGATGACACTGTCGTCCAATAGGGGATAGTCTTCAGGCTCAGGGCTGCCCAAAATCACCGCGCCGCCTTCAAGATAGAGGGTGGTGTTGCTGGGGATAAGAATGCTGCCGGTTACATATTTACCGGGAGGCACATATAAGGTTCCCCCTCCGTTATCCTCAATGAGCTTGAACAATGCACGAAAAGCTTCCGTGTTATTGAAGCTCTCACCGCTTCTGATGCCGTAATCCAATGCCGAATAGATACCAGTCATGGGAATAGCCGCCTTTCCATAAGGTTTAAATTGTAAGTACTTACACTCTATTAATATACATTACCACCCTGCCGCTTTCAACAGATATAAAAAGATAATCCTTTAATGTACAATAATTTTATAGGTTTTAAATAATTCAACAGTGGGTGAACCCCGCTGCCTGTGCCTTGCATTATGAATAGAACCTGATAAAATAAATGTAAGCGCTTTACACGCAGACGTGTTTCAAACACATTCACAGGATATCCTTTCAAAATCCTTTTGATGGTATATGCAATTTCTTACAGGCTTTTTTTAGGTAAGGCTATGCTCTTTCAGGATCCGGTTATTGGTCAAATGGAAGCAGCTTACAGCTTGAGTTGGAGTAATTGGAGTAAAAAGATATGAACATTTATGATATTGCCCATGCGGCAGGCGTATCCATTGCCACAGTTTCACGGGTTTTAAACAATGGCGTGGTCGGTAATAAAACCCGTGAAAAGGTTCTTCGCGTCATGGAGGAAATGGGCTATACGCCCAATGCCTTTGCCCGGGGACTTGGCCTTGGCACAATGAATACCGTTGGGGTTATCGTGTCCAATATTTATGACCTTTATTTTGTCCGGGCGGTTTCGGTTCTTGAAGAAAAGCTGCGCCACCAGGGCTATGATCTGATTTTGTGCTGCTCCTCGGGAGACGGCGCTGAAAGAGCCAAGTCACTGCATCTTCTGGCCGCGAAAAAGGTGGACGCTCTTATTCTTGTAGGCTCCCGCTTTGCCGAAGGGGAAGCCCTTTCCGCCATCAGCCAGATGGCACGAAAGCTTCCCATCTTTTGTATTGGAGGGCAAATTGATCTGCCCGGGGTATACAGTGTGCTCTGTGACGACAGGGATGGCGTTAAATCCGCGGTGACGACACTCTATAGCAAAGGCCACCGGGATTTTCTGTACCTTTACGACAGTACGTCTCCCAGCGGCCATAATAAACGAAAAGGTTTTCTTGACGGGCTGGCCTTATGCGGCTTAAATGGGGATTCCAAACGGACGGTCCGCTGCTCCAGAGATATCACTGAAGCCAAAAGCGCTGTAAAACGTGTTTTTGAATCAGGACTTCCCGTTTCCGCCATATTAACCTCGGAGGATGAGCTGGCAGTAGGCGCACTCCAATATGGAATGGAGAAAGGGTTTTCCATTCCAGGTACGCTTGCTGTGGTGGGCTATAACAACTCCACGCTTTCCAGAGCTACCATTCCCCAATTAAGCTCCATTGTTAATAAGGTGGATATGCTGTCAAGCCTTGCAGTGGAGCTTTTGACAAAGGTATTTGCAGGTCAGAGCCCATCGTCCAAAATCCGCATTGCCGCTGAGCTTGTGGAACGGCAAACCACATAAGGGTAACAAAAGCCCGGGGCATCGCGTCCCCGAGCTTTTAGCCGGATTTGCTTTCGCAAATGGCTATCACCGTATGCGCCTATTACAACAGGCGTTTAAGGGTGTTTAAGAGTTGAGCAGCTTTCTCAGCTCCTCAAGCTGCTCCGGCTTAAGGCTCAGTATTTCACTGTTGGCCATCCCGGTATTCGAATCCTCAATAAGAGCGTATTTGGTGTCCTTCCAGGAAACCGTATTGTGCCAGAGCCCCTTTGGAATATTATAAACCTTCAGGGGTACCATCTCCACGGCTTCAATAACAAGCTTCCCAGCCTTCTCTTCTCCGCTTAAGAGAATTGCGCGGCCATTTAAAAGAATGAAAAGCTCATCGGTTTCAAGATGGCGCTCCAGATTATCAATTTGAGAAGGATCATTGGCAGGCTTCCAGTTTTTAATACCCACCGTCCATTTTTCGTTTTCATAAACCCGGGTCATACCTTCCCCGTCAAAAGAAAAATTCTCTATTTTCATAACAAACTCCTTTGGGACGCTTTTTCATAAATTTCCCGGGCGTCGTCCAGCTCCAGCATTTCCGCAGCAAAGCGCTGAAGGTCGTCAAAGCGGACCTGGCACAGCTTGTAGCGAAGCTTTTTAACCAGGGGCGGCGACACACTGAGCTTTTTTAAGCCGAAGCCCACAAGCAGGGGCATATAAACCGGGTCGGAAGCCAGCTCCCCGCACACGCTTACTTCCTTCCCCCGCTCCTTGCCGGCCTTTATGGTTTGATGGATAAGGCGCAGCACCGCAGGGTTATAGGCGTTGCAAAGGGCCTGAACCTTGGGGTTTCCCCTGTCGGTTGCGGTAACATATTGGGTAAGATCATTGGTGCCAATGCTGAGAAAATCGCATTTACGGGCAAAGCTATCCGCCATAAGCGCAGCCGCAGGGGTTTCCACCATAATTCCCAGCTGGTAATTGTCACAGGCGGAAATGCTTTGCAGTGTTAATTCCTGCCTCACCTTTTCCACAATAGCCTTACAGGCTTCGAATTCCGCTATTTCCGTTATCATGGGGAACATAATGCGAATGGCTTTTCCCGCTCCCGCAATTAAAATGGCCTTCAGCTGCTGTTCAAAAAGCTCCCTGCGATCCAGGCACAGCCTTACGCCCCGATTTCCGCAAAAAGGATTTTCCTCTTTTGGAAGATCCAGATAGGGTATGGCCTTATCGCCCCCTATGTCCAGGGTCCGGATGGTTGTTTCCCGAGGTGAAACCCTCACCAGAACTTCCTCATAGGCCTTTTTTTCCTCCTCAGGGGAAGGTGCCTGGGTACGGCCCGAATAAAGGAATTCCGTGCGGAAAAGGCCCACGCCGTCATAGCTTTCGCCTTCCAGAGAGGAAAGGTCCTCCGCCGAACCGATATTGACATAGATTTTTATCCTGACCCCATCCAGGGTTTCAGCGTACTGGTAATTAGCCTCACTGATTTTACGGTTCAAAAGGGCGTCGGCTTCTGCCATACGCCGGTAATTCTCCAGTGCGTTTTCGTCAGGGCTTAAAAGGATTTCCCCAGTGGTTCCGTTTACCAGTAAGTCCATTCCATTGGCTACCGCTCGAAAGACGTCCTTAACTCCGGTAACCGCAGGGATACCCATGGCCTTTGCCAGGATCACCGTATGAGAGGTGGCCCCTCCCAGCTCGGTGACAATGGCGCTTAAACGGGTTTTATCCATTTGCAGGGTATCGGCAGGCGACAGCTCCCGGGCGACAAGGACGACTTTGAAATCCCCCTCCGGCAGAACGGGGCCTTCTCCCAAGCCCTTCATGCTGTTAATCAGCATATCTCCGATATGAAGGATATCCTCTCCCCGCTGGCGCATGTATTCCTGCTTCATAGCCTGAAAGGTCCCTGCAATATGCCGGGTTTCTTCAAAAACGGCAGCCACCGGCTCCAAGCCATTCTCTATGCGTTTATCGATTCCCTTGTAAAGCGTCTTATCCGAAAGAAGCATGGCATAGGCCTTGAATATTTTGGCCTCCTCTTCACCCAGGCTTTCAAGAGCCTTTTCGTAAAGCCGATCCATTTTTTCCAGGCATTCCTTTTTAGCTTCCTCAAGGGTTCGAATGACGGAGGTCCCCGCTGCTTCAGGGGCTCCCAGGACAAGGGCATTGCCTCTTCCCATGCCCGGAGCGCCCCCGTTTCCTTTGATACATTCCATGATTCTACCTGCTTTACTTTCTCTGATTATGGTTTATGCACCTGCTGCGCCCTGCCTGTAGCAGTACGCTTTGTCTACGGATCCGAAAACCGCCATTTTGTGGCTGATAACGTCTCTTACAACCTCCAGGCACGCCGGATACACCTTTATGGGAGTAAAGAACTGTCCGGCATTAAAAATTTCCTGAGCCTTTTTTGCAAAAGCCATTTTTATATCGCTGGATACATTGACCTTTCTCACGCCGATGCGGCAGGCCTCGGCAATTTCCTCATCGGGATTGTCCGATCCGCCATGAATAACAAGAGGAACGGCAGAAACCGCTTCCAACTGTTTTAACAGGTCAAGGCGGATTTCAGGCTTGCGCCCCTTGGGGTAAATGCCGTGGGCGGTGCCGATAGAAACGGCAAGTGCGTCCACACCGGTTCTTTTAACAAATTCAACCACGTCCCGGGGCTCGGTATAAATAACCTTCTCCCCGCCGCCTTCGTCGGAGTGCATGGCAAGGCCAATAGTTCCCAATTCACCCTCTACCGACACATCCGCCATATGGGCTAATTCCGTAACCTTGCGGGTAAGTTCCGCGTTTTCCTCAAAGGACAGCTTGGAGCCATCCAGCATAACGGAGGTAAAACCGGCCTGTATGGCTTTTACGCATTGCTCCAGGGTCGTCCCGTGATCCAGGTGAAGGACAAACGGAACCGGGCTCTTCTCAAGACGCTGTCTCACATAAGTATAAAAGTCGGCCGTAGAATAATTAAATTCGTTGGGATCCGCCTGTATGATGCAGGGGGCCTGACTGGCCTCCGCTGCTTCCACACACGCTCTGAAAAGATTGCTGTCAGTTGTGTTGAAGGCGCCTACCGCGAAATGATGCTTCCCCGCAACCTCCAGCATTTGCTTTAAATTAATTACCATAAGCTTATTCGCCACCTTGGGTGTAGACTTTTGCCACAACCTCGTTAAAAGGATACTGGGGCTTGAAATTCCCGGCCTTTCCGCTGGATTTGCTGAGACGTATCCAGTGTTTAGCAACCTTCTTTACTGCCTGCTCCAGTTCCATGAAGAAGGAGACGCATTCCATATCAGGATCCTTTAAAAGCAGCTCTCCTGCCCGGTCACGGAAGGCGCTCAGGATGTCGGTGGCCACATTGATTTTGTTTATACCGGCTTCAACGGCCTTTACGATGTTTTCATCGCCGGAGCCGGAGCTGCCGTGAAGGGCAAGCGGCAAGCCATTAATGGCCTGCTTGATTTCTCTGATTCGCTCAAAATTGATACTGGGTACAAAGCCCTTGGGGTATTTGCCATGGGCGGTGCCTACGGCGATAGCCAGACAATCCACACCGGTGCTTTGGGCAAAATACTTGGCGTCCTCGGCAGTGGTATAAAGGGCTTCATCTCTTCCGTCCAGCTCGGCTGCCACACCCACGTGGCCGATCTCGCCTTCTACGGACAGTCCCTGGGAATGGCTGAGCTCCACCACCTTTTGGGTCTGGCGGATGTTTTCCTCAAGGGGATAAGCCGATCCGTCCAGCATGATGGAGGAGAAGCCGTGACGAAAGGCATGGGTTACCCTTTCGAAGTCCTTGCCGTGGTCCAGGCAAAGGGCCACGGGAACGGGGGTCTTTTCAGCAAGGGTTTTGATAAGGGGAACCATGAGCTGGGCGCTGCCATGCTTGGTCATCTGTCCCTGGCCGGTGATTATAATAAGCGGAGCGTTTTCCTCATGGGCAGCCGCGATAAGGCCTCTTGCCGTTTCCAGATTAATGGCACATCCTGCGATAACGCCGTAATAGTTCTTAGATGCGTCATCCAGTATGTATTTCATTGTTGTGTACATATGCTGTTGCGTCCTTTCCTTAACCGCAGGCAAGCCCGCAGTAAATTACAGTGTTTCTATTTTTATTTCGTCGTCGCCAAAGCTTCCGGCACCTTCAAGCTGTGCGCTGCCTGCGACTGAGGTCTGATCCTCTTCCTTAACCGGCTTTTTAAGCAGGGACAGGCTTACGCCCATGACAACCGTACCTATAACCAGAGCAATACACCATTGAAGGGGATTGGTCATCATAGGTACAATGAACAGGCCTCCTGCGGGTGCGGGTGAGCCTGTGCCCCACAGCATGGCCAGACCTCCGGCTACACCGCAGCCCAGCATGCTGGTTAAAACCACACGCCACAGATCACGGGCCGCAATGGGGATTACACCCTCGGTAATCATGCAGATGCCCATGGGGAAGGCTGCCTTAATGGCTTCCTTTTCGTCACGGGTGTATTTGTTGCGGGTAAGAAGATAGGAAAGCGTAATACCGAAGGGAGGGATAATTCCGCCCAGGAACTTAACTGCTTCCGGACCGTATATACCGTCAACCATAAGGCCGTTGGCAATAAGGGACATGGCTTTGTTGATAGGGCCACCGAAGTCGGTTCCGACAAGTGCGCCAAAGACGGCACCCATGACGAAGGGGGACTTATCCTGAAGTGAAAGAATAAAATTGGTCAATTGCTCCTGGAGCCAGACAATGGGCTGGCCTACAAACAGGTACACCACCATACCGCTTATGAGGGTTGTCAGGAAGGGGATAACCAGAATGGGCATAAGACCCCGCATGGTTTTGGGCAGCTTCACGTACTTTTTAATGGCCAGGGCCACATAGCCTACGATAAAAGCGCCGATGATGCCGCCGATAAAGCCGGCCTTAATGTCCGAGCAGATATAACCTACAATCAAGCCCGGCGCTATACCCGGCCTGTCCGCTATGGAATAGGCAATGGCCGCGGTAATGATGGGGACGACAAAGGTCATACCCAGGCTTCCCACCTTATACAGATAAAAGGGAAGAGTACCTTCCAGGGTTTTAACATCCGTACCGCCGATAACGAAGCTGAGGGCAAGGCAAAGGCCTGCGCCCACGACCAAAGGAATCATGAAGGAAATACCGGTAAAAACATGCTTTTTAATTGTTGATAAAATAACGGACGATCTCTTCTGTGATCTACTCATGTTATTCCTCTCCTCTACAATAAACCCATTATTTCTTCTTTGTTCTATTTCTGCTTATAGCGTTCTTTTCCTATGTTTTTCGTTTTCTTTCTTACAGTTTCTCAGTTTCTTTCTTACAGTTTTCTCAGTTTCTTTCTTATAGCTTTTTTTCTTTATCGCTATTTCTTCTTTTTAACTATTTGTTTCTACTTCGTTACTATTTGTGCTTTTGTTACTATTTCTTCTTCATTACTATTTCTTTTTCATGGCCTGTTCAATTTTTTCAATAAAGGCGGCGGGTGACTTCATAACAGCTTCGATAGGCGTACGTACAACGGGCTTGCCTTTGAAACGCTCCTCACCTCTTAGCTTGATATCCGCAACCAGCAGCACCAAATCGGCCTCTGCAATCTGCTGGGGTGTCAGCTCATCCTCAATGCCGACGGATCCCTGTGTTTCAATAAAAATCTGGTGTCCTCTGGACTCTGCTCCCTGAGCCAATTTTTCCTTTGCAATGTAGGTGTGGGCAATACCTGCCGGGCATGCCGTAACCGCTACGAATTTCATAAAAGCTCCCCCTGTCTGTTATTTTTATATTTTAAGAAAAAAGCTTGACGAGATCTTCCTTGCTTGTGCTTTGAGCAAGGGCCTGACAGAATTCCTCTCTGGCAATGAGCCTGGCTACCTGGGCCATGAGCTTAACATGGGCGGAACCGGCCTCATTGGCATTAACCGCGAAAAGAATGACAACCTTAACATCCTTTCCGTCAATGGTTTCCCATGGAATTCCGTTTTTAAGTACCGCAACGGCAATACAGGTTTTTATAACAGCGCCGGATTTTCCGTGAGGTATGGCGATGCCGTTGCCTATTCCTGTCCGGCCCTCCTTTTCACGAAGGTACACATCGGTCTCAAAGGCTTCCTTTGAGGTGATGCTTCCATCCTTCAGCAAAAGCTCGCTTAGCTTTCCTATGACCTCCGCCTTGTCCTTTGCTTCCAGATTGACTTCAACCGCATTCCAATTAATGATTTCACTGAGCATGTGCTTTCCTACTTTCTCTGTTACATAAAAAGTGTGTGCTATTCTCTGTCCAAAACCTCAAGAAGACCCTTTAGCGCCTGCTCTTCATCGGTTCCGTCTATTTTCAGTTCAATGGTTTCACCCTGGCCTGCGCCCATGCACATAACTGCCAGTATGCTCTTGCCGTCGTATTCCTCCCCGTCCTTAATGAGAATAATCTCACTTTCATAGGTTTGTGCTTTATCGCAAAAATCCATTGCAGGCCTTGCATGGAGTCCCTCACTGCTTCCTATGACATAGGTTTTTGTTACCATAATTAAACTTCATCCCCTTTAACAATTTGATTCATAAAATCAGATAAGGCTTTGTTATCCCTAAAGGCCTTAAGCTGTTCAAGACGCGCCTGATCCTCCAGCATAGCCACAAAGGTCGAATAGAATTTAATGATTTTTTCTTTCATATGGAATTTTTCATCTAAATTAAGAGCAAGAAGGAACAGGGTATCCACCTTGTTTTTCCCATACCAGGTAATGGGCTCCTTAAGTATGGCAACCGCGATAACCGGCTGAATGACAAGCTTTGCGTTACCGTGAGGTATGGCTACGCCATGCCCTATTTCAGTGGAGGTAATAAGCTCTCTTTCATAAACGGAATGTGTAAATTCCGGTGAAACATAACCCTTGTCCGACATAAGGGTGCAGAGGGCTTCTAAAACCTCATCCTTGCCGGACTTATCCGGATGAATAAGAACCAGCTCCTGGGAAAAGAGTTCTTTTTTCTCTAAAAGGCTCTTATTGTGCACCATTCGCTGGATTTTATTTTTCTTGCTGGCTGCCATGTAATCACGGATGGCCTTTTCATCCTGGGGAAGCAGGAAGCTGTCTACCATAATGACCTTTTTGCCCCCATAAGGATCCTCCAAGGGCACGGTGGCAATGAGAAAATCGCAGGGACAGTGGCGTATGGCCTCTATTTCCTGGGTGCTTTTAACGCCTGTAATTTCAAGGCCCTGAATGCTTCTTTGAAGCTTTTCCTTTAATATCTGGGATACCCCTACCCCATAATTACACACGATAAGCGCTTTGGCGCTTGAAAAAGCCCGTTCAATAGCCCCGCCGAAATACAGGGCCAGGTAGGCAACCTCGTTTTTTCCTATATTTAAAGCCAGCTCCTCCTGGAAAATAACATTAATGGACCAGGCCGCGGCGTAGATATTGGGGTATTTTTGCTTTATCTGCTCCTCCAAAGGGTTTTCAAGTATCATGCCGTACTTGAGCCGGGGTATGGCTGAGCGCAGATACAGGAAGAGATTCAGGTGAAGCTCCCTGTCGTCTCTGAAATTATAGTTTAATATGGCGCTGATAAAGTTTATCAGCCTTTCCGTGAGGCGGTCCAGCTCGCCATAATGCTGAATAAGGGCATGTCTGGCAATTTCATTTTGAAAGCTCTGG
>JAFADM010000571.1 GCA_023424865.1 Bacillota bacterium
CTTCTGCAGCCCTGGCGCTTTTTATTACTGCCCTGTCCTCAACTCTCCTTCCTGGCAGCTTCTTTTCCAATCTCCAGCTCATCTATTTGAGCCTAATCCTCAACCATTGTATACCATTGACAATAAACAATCAATAGCTTCAAAAGGCCGCCCTGTTCAATATACCAGCTGTCACAGGTAAAAAAGAAGCAGGCTGCTGGCTTTTGACCCTTTATTTCAGGGTTCTTTACAGCCTATGCAGCCTGCTTCTGTTATGTGCCTGACCTATCCGTTATGCGCCTCACCAATCCATATATGCCTGGCATACCTGTTCCTCCGGCTTATGTCAGCCAAGCCTTTGCTCTATCAGATCCACCAGTTCCTGCGCCTTACGGGTTATTACCGCCTGTTCACGGCCTTCAATCATTACCCGCACCAGAGGCTCCGTACCTGACGGACGAATGAGTACTCTTCCTTCTCCGTGAAATTCGTCCTCCAGGGCTTTGCATGCGCCGGCTATTACCTCATCGTCCAAATAACAGTGCTTTTTGGCATTGCTCACCCGGGCATTTATGAGAACCTGAGGGAAAATGGCCATAATGGCTGCCAGCTCTGAAAGCTTCCGTCCCGATGCCTTAAGCTCCGCAAGCAGCTTCAGACCCGTAACCAGTCCATCACCTGTGGTATTGTGACTTTTTAAAATGATATGTCCTGATTGTTCACCGCCTATGACAAAATCACCTTCAATCATTTTTTCAAGTACATAGCGATCACCCACCGCTGCCTTTAAAAGGTTTATTCCTTCATTGCGGCAAAGGATATCAAAGCCCAAATTGCTCATAACGGTAGCCACAATGGTATTGTTTTTCAGTTGACCCTGCCGCTTCATACCAAGCCCCAGGACAGCCATAATCTGATCCCCGTCCACCATAACTCCGGTTTCATCTATGGCCAGAACCCGGTCCGCATCTCCGTCGAAAGCCAGGCCCACATCACAGCCTTTTTCCAAAACAAAGGCTTTCAGCCTGTCAAGATGGGTTGAGCCGCAGTTTTTATTGATATTGAGTCCGTCAGGTGTGTTCTCCATTACAAAAAGCTTCGCACCCAGTTTTTTAAGCGCCTCGGGAGATGTTTTATAGGCTGCGCCGTTGGCACAGTCAATGGCTACGGAAAGCCCCGTCAAATCCCCTTCTACGGTGGAACAGGCGAAATTGACATATTCAGTTACAGCCGAAGTCAGCTCCGTAGAAATCCCTAATTGTTCACCGGTTGGGCTTGGAATTTCACTGCCTCCGTTTTTAATTAGGGCTTCAATGCGATCTTCAAGGGTATCGGAAAGCTTATAGCCTTCCGAATTAAAGAATTTAATGCCATTAAACTCAGCGGGATTATGTGATGCAGAGATAACTACCCCGGCATCAAACTGATGAGCCCGAACAAGATGAGCTATGGCAGGAGTGGGAATAAAACCAGCCAGGACCGCCTCGGCACCGGTTGAGCAAATGCCTGCAACCAGTGCTTTTTCAAGCATATCTCCTGAACGTCGTGTGTCCTTGCCAACCAGTATTTTAGGCACATGCCTTGTTTCACTGGCGAGGACAAAAGCCCCTGTGCGCCCCAGGGCGTAGGCAAGCTCTCCTGTAAGCTCCGTATTCGCAACACCTCTGACACCATCAGTGCCAAATAATCTACCCATACTTTATAACCTCCGAATAAGGTTTACTAAAAAGGATCCTTCAAAATCATAATTTAACTTGACTCTCAATGTTGAGTCATTACGCAAACAATCTCATTATACTTTCTAACAGCCTTTCCAGGCAATAAAACTTTCACTTTGCCTCAAATCTGACATGAAACTGCCTTTTATCTTCTTATGTCTACCTTATGTCTACCTTATGTCTAAACGGAGATTATACCGGTTTTTGGTGCTGCTCTATGATTAGAAAAAGACTTGCTGTTTAGCTAGATTTCATTACTGAACATTGTGCTGTCCACTGCGGACTCCACTTTGGCTTTTTTCTCTTTTATTTTTTCCTCTGCGGTTTTTCCCTTATCACGAAACAAGGTAATAATGACAACGGCTGCAATGATTATAACAGCTGCTATCAAAGCGTTTGCACCGATTTGTTCACCCGCTAGCAGCCACCCCAGAAAGACAGCGACAATAGGATTTACAAACGCATAGGTGGATGCAACTGTCGGTTCGGCATTATTTAAAAGCCACATGTATGCCGTGTAACCCATTAAAGAACCGAAAACAACAAGATAGCCCAGAGCTATCCAGGAGTTCTGGGATACCTGGATGACTTGAAATCCGCGAAATTCTCCGCTAAAGGCTGAGACCAACAAAAGCAGCGCTCCGCCTACAATCATTTGCACTCCTGTAGACATCAGCGGAGGGGAAGGCAGCTTGGCTTTTCTAGAGTACACCGAACCTGCCGACCATGATATGGATGCCAATAAAATTGCAATGATACCGAAAAGCTTCGTCGCTTGCGAATTTGCTGTATTGGAATTCCAAACAAGTACAGCGATACCGCACAAACCAAGCAGGATTCCAACAAAGGAACCAAGGCTTGGTTTTTTATTTTTCCCAAAACTTCCGAAGACAGTAATCCAAAGAGGAACCGTCGCAATCAGCACCGATGCAATGGAGGAAGGAACATGCTGTTCAGCCCAAGCCACCACTCCATTTCCTCCCAGCAGCAGCAGAGCACCGACGATACCTGCGTTTTTCCATTCCTGAAGGCTTGGCCGCTTCTCACCTTTAATTCGATAAACAATATAAAGAATCCAGCCGGCAAAGCTGAAACGAACGCCAGCCATTAAAAACGGGGGGATTGTTTCTATGGCAAATTTCATTCCAAGATAAGTTCCGCCCCAAAACAAATATACCGAAATGAGTGCAATCATTACGGTAAAAAACTTATTATCTTTAACATTTATTCCTTTATTTATCTTATTATGTTTCATACACTCTTTCATCCTTCTGATCTTTCATACTCTTTTTCTTTTAAACCATCCTCAAGTATGGTTGTTAAAATGAAGGTTGTGGATGTTTCCTGCACTTCAGGAAATTTGGCCATTTCATCAATTAATTTTGTAATGTCCTGGGGATCGGATACTCTTACTTTCAGCATCATGCACCATTCGCCGGCAAGACGATGGGCTTCCATAATAGCTACTCCAGGAACATTTAGTGCAACAATATTTGCCACAACATCCTTAAAATAATTGCATTTGATTTTTACATAGATAATTGCCTTTATCTTTTGATCAAGCTTACTCCAATTGATAATGCTGCGATAACCCTGAATAACATTGCTTTTTTCAAGCTTAGTTACACGCTGATGAACCGATGGGCGTGAAATGTGCAATAGCTTGCTTATTTCCTCATGCGTCAGTCTGCCGTTCTTCTCAAGCAGTTTTATAATTTGAATATCAATCTGATCCATGTCGTACCTCCCTGCAAACATTATAACTCCATAGCTCTTGGAAGTACATATCGTCAGAGACATTCACATTTTTGATACTTATAGTCAAAATAATTTAAATTAATCTACGTATAGTTATAACAGGGAAATAAGTGGTACTTTTAATAACGATTCGTCAGATTTCTGTCAAATCCTATCTCCTTGGATCATCTAAACGGGAAAAACATATATCATTCCTGGGCGGTTAAAGCCGAATTGGGCGGTTAAAGCCGAATTAGGCAGTGAAAGCCGAATTAGGAACGGTACGGTTCCATCTAATTTTCAGCAGAAAAAGAGTGACAGCCACAGGAAAGTTCTGCCCCATGCACATTGTGACTATGTGTTAAGTTTCTCCACCTTTACCCGGTGCAAATTCATTAAAAGCTCCTCTTCAGTGCAGGCGGTTGTTCCCGGCTTTTGAGCTGCCAGGGTTCCGCCGCAGGTCATGATTGCAGCCAGGGCTTTACCGTCTAAATTCTTTGAGAGTCCGTAGAGAAAGGCAGCAAGTGCCGCATCCCCTGCTCCGGTTGTACTTAAAGCATGTATGGGAAAAGGAAGTGCACGGTAGAAGCCTTCCTGTCCGGCAAGAAGAACTCCTTTTTCTCCCAGCGTAACACCTATCCATTGTATGCCTTTGTTTAAAAGCTTCCTGCATTGTTCTATAACGTCAGCCTCCGACTCAACGGGCTTTCCTGCAAGAACAGAAAGCTCATGAATATTAGGCTTTATTGCAAAGGGATTGGCCTTAACCCCTTCCTTTAAAGGCTTTCCGTCGGCATCCAGCACCACCCTTACACCCAGGGTTTTCATTCTTGAGATAATGTGCGAATAAATCCCTGCATCCGTTTCAGGAGGTATGCCGCCGCTTAAAGCCAGACAGGAGTTTTTTAACTGAACACAGAGGGCCTCCAATTTGCTTAGAAAGGCTTCCAGATCACTTTGCAAAAGCGGAAAGCCCGCTTCGTTTACTTCGGTGGTTAAGCCGGTTTTTAAATCAGCAATTTTTACATTAATCCGCGTATTCCCCGGAACCTTCATAAATTCACAGGGAATCCCCTCTTCCTTAAGCCTCGCCTCGAGAAAATCGCCCTGGCTACCGCCGATAAAACCTGTGGCAAGTGCCGGTACCTTTAAGAGTGTGAGCCCTCTTGCCACATTAATGCCTTTTCCTCCGGCATCCATACGCACGTTTGATGCTCTGTTGAGGCCTCCCTCTAAAAATGACGGCACCTCATAGGTTCTGTCCAATGCAGGATTTAGGGTTACGGTAATTACATTAAAAAACACAATACCTACACTCCCTTCAAGCCGGATACCGACTGTGTATCCGTAGCATATCAGCCTTATCCCAAAATAGCAATACATAAGAAATTTGCAGGCCACCCTCTTAAATACTCTTAAAAATGCTCTCAAACACATCATACAAAATGCTCTGAAGCTTACTCTGCCATGGCAAGGAAAAAGCCGGATGAATACTGGTTCATCCGGCCTGTCGTTTCATTCATAGTTTTGTTAATACCCTAATGTAAGGAATTAATCTACCTTGAATACGGAAATAGCGCCCTTAAGCTCTTCCGACATCACATTCAGACCCTTGGCAAAGCTTGAAAGGGTTTCGGCTCCTGCCATTTGTTCCTCTGCACTTGCAGATACCTCTTCCACTGTTGCGGCAGTTTCTTCGGCAACGGCAGAAATGTTTTCAATGGATTCCAGTGCCTTTTGCTTTTCTTCGTAGATTTCGCTGACAGCGTTTCGCATATCCTCCATCTGGGCAGCAATACTACCCATGGCTTCATAGACATCCTGGAAGGCCTTGTTGGCTTTTCCAACAGCTTCCATCTGGGCTTCAATAATTTTTCCGGAATGACCGGCAGATGCGGCGGTTTGCTCCGTTTTCTGCCTTATATCACGAATCATATTGTTTATGGTAGAAGCAGCGTTTCTGGATTGCTCCGCCAACTTTTTAACTTCATCGGCTACTACCGCAAAGCCAAGACCCGCATCCCCTGCTCTGGCAGCCTCAATGGCCGCATTTAAAGCCAGAAGGTTTGTTTGACCGGCGATGCCTTCAATAATGCCCACAATATTCTGGATAGCCTTCATGCCGTCATTAAGGTGATAGATATTGGTGACAATTCCTTCGGTTACGTCCTTGGTCTGAACAGCCTTGGTCGACAAATCCTCTACTGTTTCAAATGCACCCTCGCTCAGGCTTCGGGTATTGAAAACTACATCGGAGACCTGGTCCAGCCGGTTATTAACGCGCTCAATACGCTCTGAGAGTACATTGACATGGTTAACGGAGGTTTGGCTATCTGCAGCCTGATCCGATGCACCCTTTGCCACCTGCTGAATGGTGGAGGCAACCTGCTCGGAGGCCAGGAAGGTTTGCTCGGCAAGCTCCGTAATTTTACCTGCGTTGTCGGATACATCACCGGCGGAACTTCTTACTTTACCCACCAGCATACCTATTTTTCCAACCATCTCATTGAAGTGCCGCATGAGCTGGCCTAATTCATCCTTGTTTTTGTCCTCAGTCCTAAGGGTAAGATTACCGTTGCTGGCCTCCTGCATACACTGCACGAGCTTTTTAAGAGGAACGGCAATGCCTGTGGCAAGCATAAGTGAAAGAAGAACCGATATAATCATAACAACGATGCCTGTCTGTATAATGATGCCGCCGATTTTAGCAGAATCGCGGGTTATGGTTTTTACGGGAATAGTCGCCGTAAGGAGCCACTCGGAGCTTTCAATCGGCGCGCTTACAATCATATCGTAGCTTCCGTTGATGGTGTATTTTGTGGAAACAAGATCCTTGCTGGCATAGATATGATCTCTTGCGATTTCAGTATCAATGCTGAAGGTAGAATCCTTCCTTGCCACCGTATTGCCCTGACTCTCAATAATGAAAAGCTGTGCTCCTTCACCCAGATCCACGTTTTTGTAGATATTATTGAAAAATTCCTCACCAATGCTTACGACAAGAAGTCCCATTCTCTGACCGGTAGTCATGGAGTTTATGGAACGGGTATAGTAAACATTTATGCCGCCGTTTTCCCTTTGACTTGTCGTCCACTCCCTCACCCGGTTATTGGAGGTATCATCCACATAACCCTGTAAAAGATCGTTAAGTACCACTCCGCTGCCGTAGGTTATTTTATTTTTTTCATCGATATAAATATCCGCACCCAAAATCCCCTTTTTCAAAGTAAACTTTGTAAGAAGGTATTTGCTGATGGTATTATAACTGACCATACGATCGTATACTTCAAGCTTGCTGTAGTTACTAAGGCTTGTCTGTATGGTATTGTCGATCATTATCTCATTGGCATAGTTCTCAACGGTGGCAAGCTCTGACCTGATATTGGAGGCCAACTGATCAAGTACCTGTCCGGTATAGCTGCTGATGTTGGTTTCAAGAGCATCCGAAGATATGGAATAAGAGAAGAGCCCAAGAACAACAAGTGGTATTGAAGTAAGTAAAAGAAATGCCGCTATCAATCGATTTCGGATTTTCAGCTTTCTGATTTGTAGTGTAAAATGGATAGGCTTACCGGATTTAAAGGATTTGAAACCTTTCCGTGCCTTTTGACTGCTGTCCTTTACTTTTTGTTGAACTTCCTTCTTTTTCTCTTTTACCTTAAAATTCAGCTTGCTTTTCATTTGAGATCCTCCAGTAACAATAAAAGTCGGAGACTGTGCATTGACAACCTCCTTGCAAAGCCATAATCGGTGTACAGGGGGAAATTGGCTTTATGCAACACTTTTACCACTTGTACGTTCTGTGATAACAAACAAAATAGACAAATATTTTATTTTTTTTATAGTTATTTTAACAATAAACACAGTACTAATTTTGTTTATATTGCTATTTATAATAATATAATTACTTAATTTCCCTGTTATATAAAGTAAAATAAACCATTTGAAAAATGAAGCCTCACAAGCTCAAACTTGCATAAAAAGATGCCTTTTGACAATTTTCGACCAATTTCTTATTAGTTGATTTTTCCCCTGATTGGAGGAAAGCATTCATGTCCTTAAAATCAATAGCTCGGGGGTGTCTCTCCCCCTTTTAGCCAGATTTGCTTACACAATTGGCAGCCAATAACAAAAGCGGTCATCCGTACAGACGACCGCTCAAGGTTCTGAAATTATTTTCTTTTATCCGTTATTCTACAATTACATTCTCTATGGCATCTCCTGGCGGAACCATGGGGAACACCTTCAAATCTCTGTCGATTTCACAGTTAACCACCACAGGACGGCCTTGGGCAAGGGCATCTTTGAAAATTCTCTCCGTGTCTTCCTTGCGGCTCAAATGATATCCAACCGCACCAAAGGCCTCGGCAAGCTTCACAAAATCCGTCCCTCTGTCAAGGGTTGTATTGGAGAACCGGCTGTCATAAAACATATTCTGCCACTGGCGCACCATTCCCAGAACATGATTATTCATAATGACCACAATAATGGGCAGGTTATACTCCACAGCCGTGGCCAGTTCATTTAAATTCATCCGGAAGCTTCCGTCTCCCGCAATATTGAACACCCTTTTATCGGGCCGGGCAATTTGTGCCCCCATGCAGGCCCCCAGGCCATACCCCATGGTGCCCAGTCCTCCTGAGGAGAAAAAGGTGCGAGGCTTGGTAAACTTATAGTGCTGAGCCGTCCAGATCTGGTGCTGACCTACCTCCGTGGAAACCAGCGCCTCCCCTTCTGTCAAATTATAAATGGTTTCAAGGATGTATTGGGGAGTTAAAGCATCACTTTTGTAGGACAAGGGGTATTTGGCCTTTAAAGCCGCCATCCCGGCCAGCCACTCGGGCCGCTCCACATGGGCAAGCTCGCTGTTAAGGCGTTCCAGAACAGCCTTTACATCGCCAATAACATGGCAATGGGTAAGGATGTTCTTGTTGACCTCAGCCTCGTCCACATCAATTTGGAGAATGCGGGCATTGGGCGCGAAGCGCTCGCTTTTGCTTATAACACGATCGCTGAAGCGGGCTCCGATTGTAATGAGCAAATCACAGGCGGTGGCGGTTAAATTGGAGGCCTTTGTGCCATGCATACCAATCATGCCGGTGTAAAGAGGGTGGGTTGCAGGGAAAGCCCCCAGACCCATAAGGCTCAGTGCAATAGGCGCATTAACCGTTTCGGCAAATTGCCTGAGGGTTTCGGAAGCATCCGAAATAATGACACCGCCTCCGGCATAGATCATTGGCTTTTGGCTCTCTCGTATAAAGCTCAGCGCCTGATTTATAGCCTTCTCGCTGACAGGGCCGTACATTTTCTGTACAGGCTCCGGAGAAGCCTTTTGGTAATCCGCTTTCATGGCGGTAATATCCTTGGGTATATCAATGAGAACAGGACCTGGCCGGCCTTCCTTCGCTATTTTGAAGGCTCTCCGGACAACGGTTGCCAGCTCATCCACCGATTTAATAATAAAATTGTGCTTGGTAATGGGCATGGTAATACCCTTAATGTCAACCTCCTGGAAGCTGTCCTTGCCAAGCAAGGGTAAAGCCACATTTCCGGTGATGGCTACCATGGGAATGGAGTCCATATAAGCAGTGGCAATACCGGTAACCAGATTGGTGGCGCCGGGACCTGAGGTTGCAAGGCATACTCCAACCTTCCCGGAAGCGCGTGCATAGCCGTCCGCCGCATGGGCAGCTCCCTGCTCATGGGAGGTCAGAATATGCCGTATCCTGTCCTTGTAGTGGTAGAGAGCGTCATAAATATTCAAAACCGCTCCGCCCGGAAAGCCGAATAGCGTATCGACCTCCTGTTCAAGAAGACACTCAATCAGTATTTCTGCTCCTGTAAGCTGCATCCATTTCATTCCTTTCCAATCACTAAGTCAGGAGATATACTCCTCACTCTGGAGCCGGATTCCCTTTAGTCACCGGCTGTCAATTAATAACGGACCCGACCTTAGTCACCTGATGGCCGGGTCCGTCTGAAAATTCCATAGAACCGGCTCTCTTTATAATGAACCGGCAAAGTGTCGACGTAAGTGTCGGTTAAATTCCCTGGGCTATCCTGTCGCCCATTTCCACAGTACCAATGAGTGTTTTACCCGCACTCATAATGTCTCCGGTACGGTAACCGGCTTCCAGAACCTTGTCTACGGCCTTTTCCACAGCATCCGCTTCCGCAGGGAGATTTAAGGTGTATCTTAAAAGCATGCCTACAGAAAGAATAGTAGCAATGGGGTTGGCCTTGTTCTGTCCCGCAATATCGGGAGCCGAACCGTGAACAGGCTCATACATGCCGAAGCTTCCCTCGCCAAGGCTGGCGGAGGGCAGCATGCCGATGGAGCCGGTAATCATGCTGGCTTCATCAGAGAGGATATCCCCGAACATATTGGTGGTCACCATCACGTCAAACTGCTTGGGATTTCTCACAAGCTGCATGGCGGCATTGTCCACGTACATGTGATCCAGCGCCACCTCAGGATAATCCCTGGCAACGCGGACGGCCACTTCTCTCCACAGTCTGGAGCTCTCCAGGATATTGGCCTTATCCACACTGGTCACCTTATTATTGCGCTTTTTGGCAATGTCGAAGGCAAGACGGGTAATGCGCTCTACCTCGCCCACACTGTAGGCTTCGGTATCATAGCCTTCCTCACCCATTTTGCCGGGCCTTCTTCCTCTGTCCCCGAAATACATGCCGCCGGTAAGCTCACGTACAACCATAATATCCAGGCTGTCCCCGATGATTTCAGGCTTTAAGGGGCAGGCATCCTTAAGCTCCTTGTTAAGTACGGCAGGTCTTAAATTGGCAAAAAGCCCCAATTGCCCGCGAAGGCCAAGAAGTGCCTGTTCAGGTCTTAAATGGCCCGGCAGGGTGTCCCATTTAGGTCCGCCCACAGCACCTAAAAGTACAGCATCGCTTTTTTTGCAGGTTTCAACCGTATCGGCGGGAAGGGGTGCACCCGTTGCGTCAATAGCGCTTCCTCCAGCCAGAAGAGAGGTGTATTGGAAGGTATGGCCAAATTTTCCGCCTATCCTGTCCAGTATTTTAATAGCCTGGGTAACCACCTCGGGACCGATTCCGTCTCCGGGTATTACAGCAATTTTAAAATCCATTTTCCTGTCCTCCCCTTCTATTAAAGCTTAGCCTTGATATAGTTAACAAGACCGTCGGAAGCCATGATTTTCTTCATAAACTCCGGGAAAGGCTGAGCCTTAAAGGCCGTACCCCTGGTAACATTTCGTATTACCCCTGTATCAAAGTCAATTTCCACTTCATCGCCGTTTTCAATACCCTTGACTGCCGCATCGCATTCCAATATGGGAAGGCCGATATTAATGGAATTGCGGTAAAAAATACGGGCAAAGGTGGTGGCTATAACACAGGAAACACCGGAAGCCTTGATGGCTATTGGCGCATGCTCTCTCGAGGAGCCGCAGCCGAAATTTTTACCGGCTACAATAATATCTCCGGCCTGTACCTTATTGACAAAACCGGCGTCAATATCCTCCATGCAATGGGCAGCGAGCTCTTTTGAATCGGAGGTATTTAAGTAACGTGCGGGTATGATCACGTCGGTGTCCACATTGTCCCCATATTTGAATACATTTCCTTTTGCTAGCATTGCTTATCCTCCTTAACTACGTTTTGATTCCAGTGAAAAACACTACATAAAACATAACCTGTCAGGCATGCTGGTTTTTGCACCGGAACCCTGCTTATTCCGAATAGATCATAATCGTGTCGGGATCGGTAATTTTTCCGGTTAATGCCGAAGCCGCTGCAACTGCGGGGCTGGACAGATAAACCTCCGATTCCACATGGCCCATACGACCGACAAAATTACGGTTGGTGGTAGAAACGGCTCTTTCACCCTTGGCCAAAATACCCATGTGACCGCCCAGACAAGGTCCGCAGGTAGGTGTGGAAACCACTGCACCGGCTTCTACAAGCTGCTGGACAAGGCCTTCCTTTATGGCCTGGAGATAAATCTTCTGAGTTCCGGGGAAAACGATGGTGCGAACACCCTTCTTCACCTTTTTTCCGCCCAGAAGCTTTGCGGCAACACGCAAGTCCTCAATTCGTCCGTTGGTGCAGGAACCGATAACCACCTGATCCACGGCCACATCCCCTACCTCATCGATGGTGCGGGTGTTGTCGGGAAGGTGAGGGAAGGACACGGTGGGGCGAATGGATGCCAAATCAATTTCATAAACAGCGTCGTATTCGGCGTCGGGATCCGCTTCATAAACCGTATAGGGCTTTATGGAATGCTCCTTGACATATTCCAGAGTTTTTTCATCCACGGTGAAAATGCCGTTTTTTGCACCGGCTTCAATAGCCATATTAGCCATGGTAAAACGGCTGTCCATGGAAAGGTTTTTAAGGCCTTCGCCAACAAACTCCATGGATTTATAGAGGGCGCCGTCCACGCCGATGAGTCCGATAATGTGAAGAATAACATCCTTGCCGCTCACCCAGCCCTTGGGCTTTCCGGTTAATACGAACTTAAGGGCGGAAGGTATTTTAAACCAACATTTACCGGTTGCCATACCTGCTGCCATATCGGTGCTGCCGATACCGGTGGAAAATGCTCCCAACGCACCGTAGGTACAGGTATGGGAGTCCGCGCCGATTATCAGATCACCGGGCACCGCAAGGCCTTTTTCAGGAATAAGGCAATGCTCGATTCCCATTTCGCCTATTTCAAAATAGTTTTCGATTTCCTTATTATTCGCAAACTCTCTTAAGAGCTTGCACTGCTCGGCAGCCTTTATGTCCTTGTTAGGGGTGAAGTGATCGGGTACGATGGCCACCTTGGCCTTATCAAAAACTTCCTTCACTCCGGTTTTCTCAAATTCACGGACAGCCACGGGAGAGGTTATGTCATTTCCCAGTACCAGGTCCAGATTCGCCTCAACAAGCTGTCCGGCTTCAACGGACTTAAGACCTGTGTGAGCTGCGAATATTTTTTGAGTCATGGTCATTCCC
>JAFADM010000572.1 GCA_023424865.1 Bacillota bacterium
GGCGAGCGTTTTACCGAAACGAAGCAAAACCGTCAAACCAAGCTTATTAATAAAATAATTCAATTTATTGATAAAGAATACACCGACCCCAATCTGTGCCTGGCTATGGTTGCGGCAAAATTCAGCATATCCGGAAGCTACATCTCCGGACTGTTTAAGGAACAGGCTCACATTAACTTTATGGAATATGTGGAGAATTTGAGAATCAACAAAGCCTGTGATTTGTTGAAGGACAGCGAGTACAGTATTAATCTAATCAGTGTTCAGGTTGGGTACAATAGTGTTCAGTCCTTCCGCAGGGCCTTTAAGAGAATCAAGGGCTACAGTCCCAGCGAGGTAAGGAAATAAGCGCTTTCAAAGTAGTGTATCCTGTTTAAGAATTGTATCCTCCCACCTTGAAAAGCGTAAAAAAAGTATCCTCTTTAAAGGAATGATCCATGGAGTTAAAAGGATGTATCTTTACACCCCCCTCCGGTCCAGGCTAAACTTTTGTTTGTGGAAAATAAACAACGGGAGGCCCCTGGATGACAAACAAAAGTATGGAATATGATGAAGCACTATCCCTTATCGAAGCAGACAGGATTAAAAACAAACGAAAACGACTTCTACGCAATATAAAAAAATACAGGCCTTTCTATTTTCTTTTTCTTCCTGTGTTTGTACTGTATCTTCTGTTCAATTACATTCCCATGATAGGTATCGGCATCTCCTTTTTTGATTGGGGCATGTTCGGTCCGGTGGAGTTTGTGGGCCTTCAAAATTTCAAGGACATCTTCTCCAGCTCCATGTTCTGGAAAGCTTTTCGGAACACTTTAGTCCTGAGCTTCTCCAATTTATTTATCGGAATGTTTTTCTCAGTGGGACTGGCCCTTCTGATGAATGAAATTGGGCGGCTTCGCTTTAAAAAGCTGGTTCAAACCGTTTTATATCTTCCTCACTTTTTGTCCTGGGTTGTTGTTGCCTCTATTTTCTACTTAATCCTTTCACCTCAGGGCGGAATCGTTAACGAATTCATTAAGCTTTTAGGCGGTGACCCGGTTTACTTCATGATATCCGAGGATTGGTGGACCTTCATCTTCCTTTTTGTTAACCGGTGGAAGGAGACAGGCTGGGGTACCATTATTTTTATGGCGGCGCTGACCAACGTGGATCCGGAGCTTTACGAGGCCTCGTCCATCGACGGCGCGACCCGGCTTAAGCAGACCTGGCATATTACCCTTCCCGCCATTCAGAATGTTATCCTTGTGGTATTTATTCTCAACGTAGCCAAGGTGCTCAATGTTTTCGAGCCGGTGCTGGTTATGTACAATCCCATTGTCTACGATATTTCCGATGTTATCGGCACCTACACCTACCGTATGGGTCTTCTTAACCAGAATTACGGACCTGCTACTGCCGTCGGCCTTTTTAAATCGGTGGTATCACTGGTGCTGGTTATTTTCAGCAACAAAATGAGCAAGAGAATTAAAGGCGAGGGCATTCTGTAAGAGAGGAGACATACGGCTAATGAAAAAGAAAAATCACTTTGCAAAAGGGCATCGGGGAAGAACCCTTTTCGTACTGTTCAATACCCTATTAATGTCCTTCCTCATGATTATAATGGTAGGTCCCCTATTAAAGGTGCTTGTGGATTCACTCGACCCTACGGCCACTTACGGTATGAGGCTCATACCCAAGGCCATTAATTTCGGCGCTTACCGCTACATTATGGGAACCTCCGCACTTTACCGGCCCTTTTTGGTTTCCATAGGCACCACAATGGTGGGTACCTTTCTTGGCCTTACCATTACCACCATTGCCGCTTATGTCATCATCCAGAAAAACATGCCCGGCAATAAGTTCTTTATCTATATGATTCTTTTAACCATGCTCTTTAACGGGGGACTGATTCCAACTTATATAACCATAAAAAGCTTCGGTCTTTTATCCTCAGTTTCCGGCTCCCTTTTGGCAGTGCTTTTACCTATTGGTCTTAACGCTTACAACATAACGCTTATGAAGAGCTTCTTCGAGGGTATACCCTCAAGCCTTCTGGAAGCAGCTGAAATAGACGGCTATTCACCCCTGGGCATTTTTATGAAAATCGTTCTGCCTCTTTCCAAGCCCGCCCTGGCTTCGGTGGGACTATTTATTGCCGTATCCGTATGGAATGACTTCTTCAACTTCACCATTTATGTTTCCGATTCCAAATGGCGGAACTTCCAGGTTAAGGTTCGGGAGCTAATCCTGAACGACGCCCTTTCAAGCAACACCACGGAGGCTACAGGCGGGCTTTCGGCGGAAATGATGAAAAGCGCCACGATTATTGTTGTTATGGCCCCCTTCCTTCTAATCTATCCCTTCCTGCAAAAGTACTTTGTAAAAGGGATTACCTTAGGAGCTGTTAAGGGTTGACATAAAAAAGTATAAAAGGAGAAAAAAGGATGGGAAAAAGAGTAACTCGTTCAATACTGATGGGGCTTTTGACAGTATGCATGACTGTCAGTATCGCTGCCTGCGGAAATAAGCCTTC
>JAFADM010000039.1 GCA_023424865.1 Bacillota bacterium
AGGAAGCCAACGAATGGTACCGGCAGAAATAAAGGGACTAGAACCAATGCCCGTTCCTTGACTGGAAAAGGAATCGGCAGTCCTGCAAATGGAATATTCCTGCGGGGATATTCCATTTGCTTTTCCAAAGCGGAGTAAAGAAAGGAACGGCTGTATGGATAAGCAGAATTATGAAATGAAAAGTGACAAAATAAGACAGTCTTTTCTCAACATGAAGAGAAAACACCCGGAAAGGCTGCAAAAGAGGCTGAAGCTGTCCTGGAGCAATTGGGGCTTTGGTATGGAAACGCTGGATGCATCCGCCAGACGCCTTCATAAGGCCGGAATCGGCTATATCGAGCTGCATGGCAATCATTACGGAAAGGATCTTGGGTACGGGCCGGAGGAAACCCTTGAAATACTCGCCCGGTTTGACATAAAGGTGTCGGGGGTTTGCGGCATGTTTTCCGAGGATAATGACCTTTCCAGCAACCGGGCCATCCAGCGCCAGGCAGCCTTGGACTACCTGAAGCGGGAGATTGCCTTTACATCAGCCGTTGGAGGCACCTATCTGCTGGTGGTGCCGGGAGCCTGCGGCAGGCCGGCGGCTTATGACGGCACGGAGTTTCAAAGGAGTGCTGAAACCCTTAGACTGGCAGCGGGCCTGTTTGTGGAATACGGTGTCAGGGCGGCGGTGGAGCCGATCCGTTCAGCGGAGGTCAGCTTTATACATACGGTGGCCGATGCCAAGGCCTATATTCACGCGGTGGACCATCCGGGTGTCCGGCACATTAATGGGGATGTTTATCATATGCAGTCAGAGGAAAGCCATAGCGGCGAGGCTATTTTAGAGGCAGGCGAAGCTCTTGTGAACCTGCATCTGGCAGACAGCAACCGCTGTGCCCTGGGCGAAGGCTCACTGGATCTGGATACCATCATCATGGCGTTATACCTTATCGGCTATAACCGGGAAGGCTGCTTTGTCACCCCCGAGCCCCTGGGCCCTGGCGGCGCGCCTTATCCCGCCATGTACGGAAGGCCGGATCCGGAAGCGCTGGATAAGCTTGTCCTTAATACGGCTGCCTATTTCAGAAAAAGAGAAGAGCTGCTTTTAGCCCTGCTGTAAATCTTAAGCTATAAAGGAGATTATACACTATGGAATGCTATCATGAACCGGGGAGAGCCGTTCCCATTGTCAAAAGCTGCGGCGTGCTGGTTTGCGGCGGCGGTCCTGCGGGAGTGGCGGCTGCGCTGGCCGCCGCAAGAACCGGGGCCGATACGGTGCTTTTGGAGATGCAGGGCTGTCTGGGCGGCATCTGGACATCGGGAGCTCTGACATGGATTATGGACGGTGGGAGAAAGACCGGTGTTATGGCGGACATCTTAAGCCGTCTTCAGGCACGGAAGGCAGGCCGGTTTTGCAGGAGCAATCATTTTATCAGCGATACGGAGGAAATGAAGCTGCTTCTGGAGGAGATGTGCATGGAGGCGGGCGTAACAGTTCGCCTGTATACCCGGATAACAGGAGCGGCAAAGGACGAGAGAGGGGATGTAAAGCTGGTTCTTACCGAATCCCCTTCCGGGAGGGAGGCGTGGGAGGCCGGGGCCTTTGTGGATGCTACCGGAAACGGGGATCTGGCAGCCTATGCCGGATGTGGCTTTGACTTGGGTCAGGAGGCTACGGGGGCTATGCAGCCTATGTCCCTCATCGTTCATATCAGCGGCATTCGTGCCGAAGATGCGGAAGAGTTCAACAATTGCCTGGAATATACCAATGGCAATCCCAAGAAAAAGCTCCTTCAAGAAATGCAAAAAGCTGGGGTTCGGCCTTCCTATGAAGCTCCGTCACTGTTTCATGTCCGCGAGGATCTGTACCTTTTAATGACTAATCATGAATACGGTGTGTCCGGCATTAATGCCGATGACCTAACCCGGGCCACTCTCCGGGCAAGAGGGGAAAACCACCGTTTAATAGGGGCTCTGCGTGCTTTGGGCGGACGGTGGGAGCGGGCGCGTATCGTTGTCACCGCTGCCCATATCGGTGTTCGGGAAGGGCGCCGTATCCATGGCCTGTACCGGGTAGGGCTTGAGGATCTCACCGAGGGCAGAAGTCAGGCAGATGCTGTCTGCCGGGTTTATATGGGCATAGATATTCACTCGGTTAACCCGGAGCAAAGTAGAAGTTTTTCCGGATCCGGCCTCACCGCGAAGCCCTATGACATACCTCTTCGCGCGTTAATTGCAAAGGATGCGGGGAGGCTTTTGATGGCGGGGCGCTGTATCAGCGGGGATTTTTACGCTCATTCCAGCTACCGGGTAACTGGGGATGCCGCGGCCACAGGCCAGGGTGCGGGAACGGCCGCAGCCTTAAGCGTCTTAAGAGGGGAAAGGCCGGAGGAAGTGCCCTGGCCGGAGATGAGAAAAGCGTTGGACGGAAACGACGGGGGAAGATGAAAATGATGAGTCAAAGAACCGCCGAAAAGGTAAATGAAGGCTACCGCTATGCTTCCGAGGTTTATGCTTCCTTGGGAGTGGATACGGACGAGGTGATTAAAAAACTAGAAAAAATAACCATATCCCTGCACTGCTGGCAGGGAGACGACCTGACAGGCTTTGAAACGGGAGGAGCCGGCATGGCCGACGGAGGCATTCTTGCCACAGGCGGCTATCCCGGCAAGGCGAGGAACGGGGATGAGCTCCGGGCGGATTTGGAGAAGGCGTTAAGCTTAATCCCTGGTAAGCACAGGGTGAATTTACACGCCGTGTACGCCGAAGCGGAGGGCGAAGCCGTTGACAGAGACAGGCTGGGCCCTGAGCGTTTTGCCCGCTGGCTTTCCTGGGCGGCCGAACTGGGGATCGGAATGGATTTCAATCCCACCTTTTTTTCCCATAGGCTGGCCTCCTCCGGGTATACGCTTTCCAGTAAAGACGAGAAGGTGCGGCGGTTCTGGATAGAGCATGGAAAAAGAAGCCGGGAGATAGGGGCTCATATCGGAAAAACCCTGGGTACACCCTGTGTCAATAATATATGGATTCCTGACGGATCAAAGGATATGCCTTCCGATCGCCGGGGACACCGCGCCCTTTTAAAAGAGTCCCTGGATGAGATTTTGGCCCAGGCCTATCCCTCCGAACACCTGGCTGATGCGGTTGAAAGCAAGCTTTTCGGAATAGGCTCCGAGGCCTATGTGGTGGGCTCCCATGAATTTTACATGGGATACGCTCTTAGCCGGAAAATCATGCTATGCCTGGACTCCGGACATTTTCACCCTACGGAAAGCGTTGCGGATAAAATTTCTTCCATCCTGGAATATTCGGAGCGACTTTTGCTTCACGTCAGCAGGGGTGTACGGTGGGACAGCGATCATGTGGCTGTCCTGAATGAGGATACAGTTGTGCTGGCACAGGAGGTGAGGCGCTGCGACGCCTTCGGCAGGGTGCACTTTGCCTTGGACTTTTTTGATGCCAGCATTAACCGGATTACCGCCTGGGTAACGGGAGCAAGGGCGGCACTTAAGGCTATTCTGTTTGCCCTTCTGGAGCCAACGGAGCTATTGCGCGCGGAAGAAGACAGAGGTAATCTCGGAAATCGCCTGGCGCTCATGGAGGAATTAAAGACCCTTCCCTTCGGCCTGGTATGGGATAAATACTGCCTCGACAGCGGGGCAGGGGCAGGAGCTTCCTGGCTGAATGCTATAAAGGAGTATGAGAACAAGGTTCTGTCAAAAAGATAGAAGAGGTCTCGAAATGGTGAAGTATTAGTACTGCCTCCTAGTGGGGAGTTTGTTATTTCACCATTTTTTATGGGGGGAAGCTGGAATAGGGAAGGAGGGCGTTGAGCAGGCACGGTACAAAGGAAGAAAAACAAGACAGTGAAAGAAGTTGACGGACGGGAAAAAGCGAAACGGCGAAAGGAGGAAAAGGGCTGGAAAAACAGCGCGTGAAGGAGGAAGACAGGCGCGAAAAAGATTCAAATATTAAAAAAGGGAGAGATTTTTAATATGAAGCAAAGAAGTGCCCGTGTTATATGTTTGCTGTTGATTCTATCCATGATTACCGTTAATTTTTTGGGTGGAAAAAATGTCGTTCTAGCCATAAACGACATTTCTACAGTGGAGCTTTCAGACGGCTTTGCAGAAGTTGAAGCCGAGGCTATGAAATATGCAGGAGTCGACAGAGTCACAAAATCCACGAGGAGTGATACCGGGGGGGAGGTGCTGGCTTTTAATACGTCTTCGGCAAATCAACCTGCTCCGGATGCTGAAGCAGATATTGAGTTCATTTTTAAGCCGGAGGCTCAGGGGAATTATGAAATATGGGTATTGGCCTATTCGGATACAGACACTAAAGATATGTGGATGATGAATTCCGGCCAGACAAAATGGACGCAATTCAAATTAGGAAATACCGACAGGAAATATATCTGGTGTAAAATCCATACTTATTCGGAGCTTGAAGCGGAGAGCCTGGCGAGCTTTAAAATGAGGGCAAAAAACGGATATTTCAGGGTGGACAAAATCGTCATTGCGAAAGCCGGGAGCTTTGTGCCGGTAGCAAGCATCAATGTCACAGGGCAGGGCGAAGCTTCCAGTGTGACGCTGGGCGAATCCCTGCAAATGCTTGCGGCTGTAATACCTGGTGACGCAATGCATCAGAAGGTTCTATGGAGTGTGACAGGCAGCGGAGCTTCCATAGACGCAAATGGCCTGCTTGCGGCAACCGCGGAGGGAACTGTGACAGTCCGGGCATCATCAGGCGACGGATCACAGGTCTATGGGGAAAGGCAAATTACCGTTGCACTTCCTAAGGTGACTTACCACGGAAACGGAGGTACCGGTGAAGGGCCGGAAACACAGTTTGTTACGCCTGACGGAATATTTATGGTTGCGGATAATACCTTTACGCCTCCCCAGGGCAGAATATTCAGTGAATGGAACACTTCAAGCGACGGAAGCGGTACAGCGTACACCGCGGGCTCAGATGCTTCCATGCCTGGGGCCAGTCTGAGCCTTTATGCTATTTGGGAACCCTATGAAGCAACACAGCATGTCTATGAGCAGGGGATGATTGATAAGGCTGTTGAGGAGGATCTGACAAGATACAATATGATGACCGGCGACTGGGGATATGGTCTTCTGAAAAAGGCGCCGGCAATGTACTTGCTTGCCTTGATGGCGTTTGAGAATCCCGATATGGCAAGCTCAACGGGAATAAAGGTTTCAGATCGTTTGCTGCAGCATATCCGCAATATTATTACCGGCGGAAGGGAACCCTCGGCGAAGGGGGCTACTATTGGGTGGGCTGACAATCAGGCAGCTCAGACCCTGGCTCTTATCAAGCATATCCCGGCTGTGTGGAATCAACTGACGGATACCGAGAAGGCTAAATGTGATTTCATCATGAAGTGTCTGGCGATATCGGGCAACTGGTATTCCAACACCCTTAACAATCCTCTGGTAACGCTGGATCAGGCAAACATATTCGGAAAGAACTACAATCCTAATTTTATTGAAGGCAACGTAGGCGCACTCATCGGTGCGTATATGTATTTCGGAGGCGCGCAGCAGGTAAACGCAATTCTTGCGGCTTTCGATTGGGACGAATACATTGCAAAGTGTAATGAGTATGGATTCATAAATATTAAGGATACCTTTACGAGGGCAGGAAAAACGCTTATGGAAAGCGGAGGGACAGATGCCGGCGGAGGTACCGGCCAAGGCGTGAGAATACCTTTTACATACGAGGATCTTATAACTAAAGAGATACTCCCTTACGATCCGTTTATTCTTTATGAATCGCTGGCAGCAAGAATGTATGACCGAAAAGACGGTGATTCCATTACGGACAGGGGGTACATGGAAAACGGAAAGATATATGACGTTAATGGAATTTTACGAGGATTCATTCTGGATGGCACAGAATCACCGTGGAACGGCCATTACGGCATATGCCACGAGTTTTTATCCAGCGATGCCGGCGGGGTTCGTTCCAGTCTCGCTTATGTATACGATGGATTGAGGAACAATGTCGTGACCAGATCCACGCTTCAGGCTTTGGGTTATTGGCCGGACAGCC
>JAFADM010000096.1 GCA_023424865.1 Bacillota bacterium
GGTCCAAGCTTTTTGAACATGCGGCTGCTGTTGTTGCGAAGAGCAGCAATATGAAGCTGCATGACCCATCCCAAACGGGAATATTCTCTTCCGAAGAAGATAAGGAGCCGGGTTTTATACAAAGTGGCTTCCTGAGCTGTGGGCGCTTTGCCTGCCAGCGCGTCGGCCAGAATTTTTGAAGCATCCTCGTCGGTGCCGGGAGCATATACGGAGGAATCAAGTCCGTGATCGGACAGGCGGCAGCCGTTTTCATGGAAGAATTCCAGTCTCTGGGCTAATGCCTTTGTCAAATCTCCAAAGGAATTAATTTTTATCGATGCTGCCTTTTCAAGAGCACCAATCCACTCTAAAAAGCCGGGCTTGTCGATATTGACAGCCTTGTCTGGTCGGAAGGTGGGCAGAACCTTGGTTTTAAAGCTCTTATCGGCAGCAATAATTTTGTGGTATTCCAGAGAATCCACAGGATCGTCAGTGGTGCACAGGGCTTTCACATTGGAGCGGGCAATAAGGCCCCGGGCGGAAAAGCCATCCTCTTTAAGCTTGGCATTGCACTTATCCCAAATAATTTCAGCTGTCGCGGGAGAAAGTACTTCGTCAACGTCAAAAAAGCGCTTAAGCTCCAGGTGTGACCAGTGGTACAGCGGATTGCCCAAGGCGTAAGGCATGGTAGCGGCCCAGGCCAGAAACTTTTCCTTGTCGCTTCCTTCTCCGGTAACGTACTTCTCCTCTACACCATTTGAACGCATGGCCCGCCACTTGTAATGATCGCCGCCAAGCCAGACCTCGGTAATATTACGGTAACGCTTGTCCTCCGCAATTTCCTTGGGACTTAAATGGCAGTGATAATCAAAAAGGGGCATATCCTTGGCATAGTTGTGATAAAGCGTGACCGCTGTTGGTGTTTCAAGCAGGAAATTTTCATCCATAAAGCCTTTCATGCAAATTCCTTTCCAAAACCGGGGTTTTTAGCTGGGGATTTTTACTTAATATGTACCCCTGCCCGGCTTTATATCCATTTGTTCTTTTAGCTCTAAGCCCATTATAAAGTGTTAATTTGCATGTCGCTTTGTTTTTATTGCTTGTTTTATTGCAAAAATTGCTTTAAAATAGAGGTATGAAACAGCAAAAGCAGACTTTTAATCCAAGACAATATATGTTGAGGGAGGATTTCGAGCTCTTCCATAACAAAGATGATGCTCTTCTGGGGGTAGAATTTCATGATCATCATTTTTACGAGGCGTTTTTTTACATCTCTGGGAAAGTCACCTATGTTATTGAGGGCAAATCCTATAAGTTAAGGCCGGGAGACATTATCCTTATTAATAACCGGGAAATCCACCGTACCGTGGTTGAGCTGGGTTCGGTTTATGAAAGGGTGGTGCTCTGGATAGATCCGGGCTATATCAGCCGTTTAAGCCGGGAGAATGAGGATTTGGCCACATGCTTTACCTCGTCGGCCATAAAGAAGTATAATCTTTTGCGGCCTAAAAGCGATATGCTCATCCAGATTAAAAATACCATTAACCGCCTGGAAAAGGCTCTTAACGGCAAGGGCTTCGGCAACTCCATTTTAACGGAGAGCTATCTTGGGGAGCTGTTGGTTTATATGAACCGGGCCTATCAGGATACGCGGGATGAGGAAATTGAGATTGATATTGAGTACAATCCCAAAATCAGCGAGGTTATCCGCTACATTAACGCCAATCTGGATCAAAGCCTGACTCTCGAAGAGCTTTCAGCCCGTTTCTACATCAGCAAATACCATCTTTTAAGAGAATTTAAGAAAAGCACCGGCTATACCATTCACCGGTTTATCCATAAAAAGCGGATGATACTTGCCAGGGAGCTCCTTGCGGAAAAGATGAAGGTTACGGAAACCTGTATCCAATGCGGTTTCGGGGATTATGCCAACTTTATAAGAGCCTTCAAGAAGGAATATGGGGTTTCTCCCAAGAAGTTTGTACAGGAATAAAGGCCATTTCCAGGGGATTTCACAGAGGGAGGTCTAAGAGGTGCTCTTACCATCAGCTTTTTCATGTCGTTTTCCTTCTTCCCCTCGAGCTTACTGTATAGCCATGGATTGTTTCATGAAAAAATAACATAAAATAGAGGCGCTGCAGCTAATTTTAAGCAAAGTCTTCATTTTTATGGAAATTAGCCGATATTGTCTATGTTGATGTTATATTCGAGGAGGGTTTCTATGCAAATCATCAATAATAGGGCAAGTACTTCGGCAAGCAGTAATTATACAATGAATTCCAATGATGCAAATCAAGACGATTACATTAAGTCGTTACAAAAGCAAATTGAAAATGTGCAAAAGCAACTTCAAAGTCTTTCGGACAATAAACAAATGTCGCTCCAGGAAAAGATGGAAAGACGAAAAATATTGCAGCAACAGATTCAGGACCTAAATAGGCAGATAGCGCAACGGAAAATAGAAATCCAGCAAGAAAAGCTGGCGGCAGCCACAAAAGAGGAAAAGAAGGAATCGCATCAAAAAAGCACGGTCAAGGAGGAGCCTTCTACCATAGAAACGGCTGACATGCAGGGAATGATCCGCGCGGATTTTTCAATGAAGCAGGTAGATACACTTCATTCTGTGAAAACCAAACTGGAAGGTAGATCCCGTGTATTAGAGAAGGAAATCGAGCTGAGCAGTGGCGGACCTACGGAAAAAAAAGGGGCGGAGCTTGCAAAATTAAAGGATCGTATTCATGATGCCTCTGCCGACATCATGGATAAAATAGTTGACATTAATGAGGAGTTAGAAGAGGCAGAGGATGTGCAAGATGGAATCCAAGGCAAGCATGAGGAAGATTTTAAAGAGGATACTGTAAATATAAATAAGGGAAAAAATAAAGTTGGCCAACCCGATGTGCCTGAAGAAAAAAGCGGCAGTAGTGATAAGACTGTAGCTTATAATAAAACAGGTGAGGCAAGCCAACCGGAAAAAGAGTCAAAGCTATCCATATTGGTATAGCCGGCGCAAGTACACCACACTTTGCTGTGCAAAGATGTATGCCAAAAGGGGCCTTGCCCCAAAGCAATCATAAAAGCCCCTTTTTACTTTCATTAATGCAAACGCAGTGAAAGTGAAAAGGGGCTTTTTTATAAAGCAGGGCTATTCTAAAGACTTAAGCTTTATTTAAACTTCTTTCCTTCAAAGGCATCGTAGCCGGAAAGGGAAAGCTCCGTTTCAGGCACAGCCCAGGCAAGACCCAGCTCGGAAGGAAGTTTGCCCGTTTTGAAGACCTCTTCAAGGGTTTCGTAGAGTCCCTCGGCGTAAACAAGTTCCCTTGCAGGATCCAGCTTGACAATGTCCTTAGGGAAATTTGAAATAGCCACCTGATCAAAAAGGGCATTGGACAGACGAAGGTGAGGCAGGACGGTTTTGGTGACGCATGGGACGGGAGCGCCTTCGGTGGCAGCTTTTATGGACATGGTCAGCTTTGCTGCACGGTAAGCCTCATTAAGGGGGTCACCATACTCACGAACCGTACCGTCTTTGAATTTAGCGGTGATAATGGAGGTATCGTCTTCCGTATTAATGGTAACTTCCGCGTTTTCAAACACATAGCGGAACTTGGGATTCCGATTCACATAAGTAGGATGGGCAACGGCAAATAAAACCTCAACACCTTTTGCCGTTTCACCTCTTAAAAAGCAGGTGTCAAAGCTTTCAATGTCATTGGCCCTGTAAAGAGAGGCTTTGGCCGTAACAAGCTCTGCTGAAGTGTCGTAGCTGTCGCCCAGGACAAAGAGCATATTATGAAGATAGTGGGCTGTGGCGTTGGAGAGAACCGAATCCAGTATCCATCCTCCGTCCCTGGTTTTAACGCAGCCCTTCCAGCTTCCTCTGTAATAGGAAAGGCCTCTGGGCCAGGAAACCATTGAGTAGAGCTTTAAGGGCTTGCCGAAATCGCCTTTGCTCATGTCCTCCTTAAGCTTTAAAATAGCAGGGGAAAATGACCATTGGAACCCAATGGCAAGGGTGCGTCCGTATTTTACGGCGCTGGCCTCCATTTTCCTGGCCTCCTGAAGGGTGGGTGCGATAGGCTTTTCACAAAGGACATGGGAGCCATGGGCAAGGGCTGTGGTGGCATGCTCCTTATGCAGAGGAATGGGGGTGCTGACAATGGCCAGATCCGCCGTGTTTTCGGCATAAAAGGCTTCCAGGGTATCATAAATGGGTACGCCCGCTTCTACCATTTTAGAATAGCCCGGAGCCGTTTTGGCAAAGGGATCCACTACTCCGGCAAGGGTGTAAAGGGATTTATCAACATCCTCCGAAAGAAGGCCCACATAATGGTTGCCATAGCCTCCCAACCCCACCAGAACCAGTTTGCAGTTTTTCACCGGATTTATCCTCCTCAATT
>JAFADM010000199.1 GCA_023424865.1 Bacillota bacterium
TTAAAGTCCTGCGGCTTCCAGAGCCTGGGCCAAATCCCGGATGAGGTCCTCCCTGTCTTCAAGACCAAGGCTTAAGCGAAAGAAGCCCCCATGGAATTCCTCCGGATACAGGTACTGGCGTTCGTCCTTTTCTCCCAGAAAAACAATAAGGCTTTCATCATGGCCCAGAGATACGGCATTGGTAATTACTCGAAGTGCGGCGACAAAACGGTTGTGCGTATCATGATCTCCATTGAGCCCAAAAGCGAGCACACCGCCGTAGCCGTGATGGGTTTGTTTTTTTGCCACCTGGTGGCCCTTATGGCTTTCAAGGCCGGGATAAGCTACAAAGCGTACGCCTTTTTGACTTTCAAGAAATTCGGCCACCGCCTGGGCGTTGGCATTATGCTGTTCCATGCGCAGGGGCAGCGTGACGGCGCCGCGCATAATGAGCCAGGCATTAAAAGGGCTGATAGCGCCTCCCAGATTGACCATGGCATCGGAACGAATGCGATCAATAAGGGCCTTCTTGCCGATAACAGCGCCTCCCATGGCATCGCCGTGGCCGTTGATGTACTTGGTAAGGCTCTCAACCGCCAGATCCGCCCCCAGCTCCAGCGGACGCTGATTATAAGGCGAGGCAAAGGTATTGTCCACTGAGAGAAGCGCGCCGTTTTCATGGGCTATGGCAGCTATGGCTGCAATATCGCTTACCTGGGTAGTGGGGTTGCCCGGGGTTTCAATATGGATGAGCCGGGTGTTGGGCCGAAGCGCTGCCCGCACCTTTTCCGGATCTGTGGTATCTATAAGGGTTGTTTCAACGCCGTATTTTCCGGGAAACAGCTCATTTAAAAGCCGGTAAACGGCGATATAGGTCACGCTTGAAAAAATGACATGATCACCGGTTTTCAAAAAGGTGAAAAAGATGCCTGACAAAGCGGCCACACCGCTTGCCAGCACAACACAATCCTCGCCGCCCTCCAGGGATTTGAGCTTATCCTGAAGGTATTGCTGATTGGCACCGCCATTACGGGTATACAGGGGCTTTTCTCCCGCGCTGCTCCAATTCATGTCCGTGGGATCATAGGGAAGCTCATAGCTGTTGGCCATGGTTATGGGGCGGCGTATTGCGCCGGTTTCACTGTCCACATCATTACCGGAATGGACGGCTCGTGTTTGAAAGCCGAATTCACTGCCATAGGTGCGTTTGCTCATGGGTTCTCCTCCTTGGTGATTCATAAAAATATATTTTTGGAACTTGCGTTTATCGTGCACTGATGCTGGATGGATAAAGTAAAGTAATCCTATTTATTTAATTGGATTTGTTATCCTATTTTTATACCTTTCAAGTGTGTTTGTCAATAGAAACGGGCTAATGGTTATGTCTTTTTGGAAGAACATCCCCGTTAGTTCTGCTTATTCGCATTTCGTGAAAGCTTTTCAAAAGCCTGTGACAGAGCGGGTGTGCGGTCCTCAACCTTTTTACGCCGAGGCCTCCGGCGAATAACCTTCCCCCAAAAGCTCCTTTATAAGGAGTATTTTTTATGTTGAGGAATCGTAGCGCCGTGATGTGCCCGAATCCTCCAGGCTCCGGATTTTGGGGTAATAACTTGAGTTTTTGTTCTATTGCAGCATCCTTTTTTTATCTGTATGATAGATCTGTAAATTTAAGATAAACCTTAGTCTGTAGTTTTAATGAGTCTTAGTCTGTAGTATAAATGAGTCTTAGTCTGTAAATTTAAGATAAGCCTTAGTTGAAGCCCTGCTATGCAGTATTAGGCTGAAAGAAGGTTAGAATGGCAACATTTGAGATTCGGGATCAGTTCTATTTAAACGGGGAGTCCTTCAAAATTATATCTGGAGGCATCCATTATTTCCGCATCGTACCCGAATACTGGCGGGACAGGCTTGAAAAGCTGGCCGCCCTGGGATGCAATACGGTGGAGACCTATATTCCCTGGAATATCCACGAGCCTGAAAAAGGAAGCTTTTGCTTTGAAGGTATGGCCGATATTAAAGCCTTCGTTAAAATAGCCCAGGAGCTGGATCTGTGGGTTATCTTAAGGCCCTCACCCTATATTTGTGCGGAATGGGAATTGGGCGGACTTCCCGGCTGGCTGCTGGCCGAAGACGGAATGCGCTTAAGAGGCTGCTATGAGCCATTTTTAAAGCATGTGGAGGCCTATTACCGCAAGCTCTTTGACATTATCGCTCCTCTTCAAATAACCCATGGCGGCCCGGTTATTCTCATGCAGCTGGAAAACGAATATGGCTATTACGGGGACAATACGGCTTATCTGATAGCTCTTAAAAAGCTGATGACGGATAACGGCCTCACCGTTCCCCTTATCACCTCCGACGGCCCCTGGGGGGATGCCCTGGCCTGCGGAAGCGTGGAAGGCGTGCTTCCTACGGCCAATTTCGGCTCCAAAGCCGAGGAACAGTTCCAGGTGCTAAAGGGGCACACCGGCGGCGGCCCACTTATGTGTACGGAATTCTGGGTGGGCTGGTTTGATCACTGGGGCTGCGGCAAGCACAACACCACCAGCGCCGAGGAAAACGCCTCGAACCTTGATTACATACTCGAGCATGGAAGCGCCAATATCTACATGTTCATCGGGGGCACCAATTTTGGTTTTATGAACGGCTCCAATTATTATGACGAGCTAACTCCCGACACCACCTCCTACGATTACGACGCACTTCTGACGGAAAGCGGCGATATCACACCCAAGTATGAGCTGCTCCAAAAGGTCATCTCCAGGCATACCGCCTTAAGGGAAATTTCCTTCTCCACCCAAATTAAAAAGAAAGCCTACGGCTCACTTACTGTAAAGCAAAAAGTGGGTCTTTTCAATACACTGGGAGCCCTGGCTCAGGGGATTGAATCGGAGTATCCTCAAACCATGGAGAAGCTTGGCCAGAGCTATGGGTATATCCTGTACCTTTCCGTGCTTGAAAAGGAAACTCAGCTGGAGAAAATACGTCTTTGGGACGCCAATGACAGAGTCAATCTCTATTTAGACGGCAAGCCACTTATTACCCTGTATGACCGTGAGCTTTTAAAGGAACACACCCTTGCCAATATTCCCTGCAAGAGGGGTACGCTGGCTCTTTTGGCGGAAAACATGGGACGGGTCAATTTCGGGCCCAATCTAGAAAGGCAGCGCAAGGGAATTGGCGGAGCTGTCCAGATAAACGGGCATCAGCATTTCAAATGGAAGCAATACCCGCTTTTATTTAACAATCTGGAAAAGCTGGATTTCAGCCTGGGCTATGAGGAAGGCGGTCCTGCGTTCTACCAGTTTGAGTTTGAGGCTCAGGAAGCAGGAGATACCTGGCTGGATTTCTCCGGATGGGGAAAGGGCTGCGCCTTTATCAACGGCTTTAACCTGGGTCGCTATTGGGAAATTGGCCCCCAAAAACGGCTTTATATACCCGGTCCTCTTATTAGGAAGGGAAAAAACGAAATCCTTTTATTTGAGACGGAGGGCAAGGCTAAAAACAGCATAAGCCTTGAAGCAAGCCCTGATTTAGGCTAGACAAATGTGAAAATGAAAAGTGGAGGTGGATGCATGGGTGAGATATTGCTAAGAGAAGAACAGCTGACACCGGGAGCAAAAATTCTTTCGGGCACGCCGGAGGAAGCGGTGCTGCTGCTTCCCAGGGAGGGTGGAGG
>JAFADM010000274.1 GCA_023424865.1 Bacillota bacterium
ATTGCCGACAGCCTGCTGCCTGAGGTGGTCATCAGCAATCTTATTTACCGCAACGGTGAAGCCGTTCCCTATTATTCCGACAGAAATCAGGTTGCTTTTAAGCATATCTATATTTTAGTTGATGAGGAAACGGCAAGCTGTGCCGAGCTTCTTACCCTTGCCCTCAGAACCTATCTGGATAATGTGACGGTAATTGGAAGAACTACCTTTGGCAAGGGGGTAGGCCAGCTGGTGCTTGAGGATAGAATAAAGGGTTATTACTTTTTTCTCGTCAACCATTACTGGAATATCCGGGAGATGAATATCAACGGTGTGGGGATTAAACCGGATATTCCAGTTAAAGGAAGCGAGATCGAGGATTACCTGCGTGCTATAAATCCTCTAAATTGATGTCAGGGTAGTTGTAGTCCGGCAAGGTTAAGTCTATTTCCTGGAGGCGGCTTCTTTCCTCGTACTCTGTGAGGGTGCCTTCAAAGGTGGTAATTTTGGAATTCTCCAAAAGGAGCAGGCGCTGAGCGGTGTTGTTTATGAAGCTGTAATCATGGGAGATAAGAAGCAGCGTACCGGTATAATCCTGTAATACGCCTTCCAGGGCTTCCAAAGAATACACATCCAGGTAGTTCGTGGGTTCGTCCAGAATAATGAGATTAGCTTGTGATACCAGAAGACGGGCAAGAGAGGTTTTTACCTTTTCTCCACCGCTTAATACGGCTACCTTTTTGTGTACATCCTCACCCTTAATTAAAAGGCGGGCCAGTACCGTTCTAACCTCATGCTCGGGTTTTGTGCTTACCTCCATGACGTTTTGAAGAAGGGTTTTATTCTCATCCAATAGAGAGAAGCTCTGGCTGAAATAGCCGATGATTACCCCTGGAGCAATGCGGAGGCTTTCATGACCTGTTCGGATTCGCTCTGCCAGAGTGGTTTTGCCTGTTCCGTTAGCACCCATGAGAGCAGTTCTCAGCCCGGTAGGAATGATAAAGGAGGTATCCTCCAGAAGCTTATTGCCGTCAAAACCCAGGGTTAAGGCATCCCCGCGCACAGCAACAGAGGCAACCGGGTTTCGGGGAGGGGCCAGACTGAGCTTTACTTCTGTCCGGGTTGGCCGCTCTTTTTTCTCCAGGCGCTCCAAGCGGGATTCCATGGAAGTAACACCCTGGCGCAGCTTTTTTTGCACCTCGGTGAACCCTCTTTTGTGGAGGCGGGCCTCCGAGTTTCCCATTCTGGAGGGGGCCTTTTTTACTTTGCCCGCGTTATCACGTCGCTCCGTAAGACGATCTTCAAGGCGTTTCTTTTCCTTCACATAAGCCTGGTATTCAAATTCGCTTCGGGCAAAGCGTGCCTCCCTCTGCTCCACATAATCGCTGTAATTTCCGTTATACACCGTAAGCTGGCCGTTGGAAAGCTCAAAAATGCGGTTAACCAGCCTATTCATCAGGTGCCGGTCATGAGAAACCAGTACCAGTGAGCCTCTGAAGTCCGAAAGCTCCTTTTCAATGTATCGGGTACCCTCCATGTCCAAATTGCTGGTTGGCTCGTCGGCAAGCAGGATGCCGCTGGCATCATCATAGCTCATTACAAAGCGGAGCTGCGCCTTTTCACCTCCGCTGAGATTGTCATCACCTGCTTCAGGCACACCGTCGTCCTGCTGGCGCAAAAAGGAAAGGGGCGTATAACATCGTATGGAGCCGGAATCCGGACGTTCTTCCCCTGAAAGAAGCTTTAACAGGGTAGACTTTCCCGAACCGTTGGTGCCAACCAGACCGATTCTGTCACCGGCATGAATTTCAAAGGACACATTTTCAAATAAAGTTCTATCGCCAAAGGCCTTCGTTATCTTATCGCATTTTAAAATCAGCATAAAAAAACCTCCCGGAAACCATGCAGCGTTCCGAAAGGCTTTGTACAGCATAAATCAAGAGCAATACGGGAGCTTAATTGCCTGGGGCAGGGGAATACTCTGTTGAGCGTAGTTTCATTACCACAATCTCAAACAGATGATCCAAAGCTAATTCCGTATTCTTTATGGGATGGTAAAACATTGCCGGCCAATTTCGGACGCAATACATGATTAAAATAGATCATGTTCGCTCTATTTATATATTACCGAAATTAGCCAATTCTCATGTTTTAGGGCCCATCCTTTCAACTATCACAACATTTTAATCAACAAGATCAACGGTTAAAATTTAACACACACCGGCTTTTCCTGTCAAGCCCTTATCTCTTTCCATGTTCAAAGGGCTCACCCGAAGCACGGGGGGCCTGAGTTGATCTGGAGAAAAAGATGAGAGCAAGGAGTGTCAGCACGTAAGGGAATATTTTGAGGTACACGGGCGGTATAACATTAAAGGAGGGAATAACCTGTGACACATTGGCGATGGTGCTGGCAAAGCCGAAAAAGAAGGTGGCGCCCAGAATACCCAGCGGCTTCCACTGACCGAAAATGAGAGCAGCCAGAGCAAGGAAGCCCAGACCTGAAACAGATCCGTTGAATTCCGCCGAAATGGTGACGAGAAATACGGCGCCGCCTAAGCCTGCACACATTCCCGACAGCATAACGGCAATGTATCGGATCCGATAAACATTGATACCCGCGGAATCCGCCGCGTGAGGATGCTCGCCGCAAGCTCTCAGGCGAAGGCCAAAGGGTGTTTTGTATAAAAGTCCCCAGCTTAAAAGCAGAATCAAAAGAATAATCCAGGTAGTCATGTAGTTCTGGGTAAAAAACAGCTTTCCCAGTACCGGGACGTTTTCAAGTCCCGGAATGTTGAAGCGGGGAAGGGTGTTGATTCGGATATTTCCGCTGCCGGTGGTATTGCGTGCAAGAAACACCGTAAGTGCGCCCGCTATCATATTGATGGCCGTACCGCTTATAACCTGGTTTGCGTTGAGATTAACCGCTGCAAAGGCATGGAGAAGTGAAAAGACTGCGCCGCCCAGGGCTGCTGCCGCAAGGCCCACATAAATCGCGTTTTGGCCTATAACCGGGTAAAGATTGGAAATGACGACGGCCGCCACAAAGGATCCCATAACCATCATGCCTTCCAGACCAATGTTAACAACACCGCTCCGCTCAGAATAAAGTCCGCCCAAAGCGGTAATGAGCAGGGGAATGGTATAGGCGACGGCATAGGGTGAAATCTGGGTGATGAGGATCCACGCCTCCTGTAAAAAATGCCACATCAGGATTTCACTCCTTTCTTTTTACGCTTCAGCCTGTCCAGCAGCCTGTCGATAAATACGCTGGTTGCCGCAAAGTAGATGATGGTTGCAATGATGGTATCCGCTATTTCCGGCGGAATTTTGGCATTGGCATTCATAAAGCCTTTTCCCGTGTAGAGAATACCGAAGAAAATGGACGCAGCCACAACCCCCACTGGGGAGTTTGCACCCAGGAGGGACACGGCAATGCCGTCAAAGCCCTGAGCCGGCATGACGCCTATCTTTATGGTATTTGTATAGCCTACGTGATAAACAGCTCCTGCAAGTCCCGAGAGGGCTCCGGCAATGGCCATGGCAAGAATCATATTCTTGTTGACCAGCATGCCTGCGTACTCGGAGGCGTGCCTGTTATAACCGACGGACTTGAGCTCAAAGCCCAAGGTGGTTCTATTGAGGATGAAGGCAATGATAATGGCAGCCAGAATGGCTATGAACAAGCCCAGATTGATATAGGACCCATTGAACAGATCCGTGAGCCATTGCACTTTAAGAGAGGCGTTATCGGAAATTCGCCGGGATTCGGTTTCCACGTAATCACCTTTAAAGTACCAGGGCACGATATAATAGACTATCCAGTAAGCCGTCCAGTTGAGCATAATGCCCGATACAACCTCGTGGACATTAAAACGGGCTTTTAAAAGGCCGGATACGGCACCCCAAAGTCCTCCGGCCAGAGCCGAACCCACAAGGATGAAGGGGAGAAGCACGGGCTGGGACAAAGGGAATGAAAGCCCGATCATAATGGCAAAAAGCCCGCCCATGAGAAACTGGCCGGGTGAACCGATATTGAAAAGTCCCGTGCGAAAGGCAAAGGCAAAGGAAAGTCCGGTGAAAATGAGTGCCGTCGCTGTTGCCAGAGTGTCTCCGATACGCTTGATATTCATAAGTCCACCCTTGAAGAGGTAGACATAACCCATAACCGGATCTTTTCCTGTAAGCAGCATTAACACAGCACCTGCAAGAAGGCCAAGGAGGATGGCCAATAGGGATATGATCGCTGTGCGGGGTATTGAAAGCTTAAACTTCTTCACGCCTGTTCCCCCTTTCGTATGCCGGCCATCATGAGGCCGAGTTCATTTTCATTGGTTTCATCGGCTTTTACGATGCCCACCAGCTCGCCGTGGTTCAATACGGCGATTCTATCCGATAAATTTAAAATTTCATCCAGCTCCAGAGAAACAAGCAACACGGCTTTGCCCTTGTCACGCTGCTCCACAAGCCGTTTATGGATGTATTCGATGGAACCTACGTCAAGGCCTCGGGTAGGCTGTACCGCAATGAGAACATCCGGGTTGTGCTCCACCTCCCGGCCAACGATGGCCTTTTGCTGATTTCCGCCGGAAAGAGAACGAGAAACGGATTGGGGGCCCTGTCCGGCACGGACATCAAAATCGCCCATAACCTTTTCGGCATAGCTTCGGATGGCAGAACGCTTTAAAATGCCTCTTTTGGAATAAGGAGGAAGGTTGTAAATTTCAAGGACGATATTGTCTTCAAGGGGATATTCCAGTACCAGACCTCTTTTTTGCCGATCCTCCGGAATATGGGCCATTCCTGAACGTATACGCCTTCGGACGGACGCACGGGTTATGTCGTTTCCTTTAAGCTCAACCTTGCCGGAATCAATTGGGCGAAGTCCGGTAATAGCCTCCACCAGCTCCGTCTGGCCGTTGCCCTCAACCCCTGCGATGCCCAGAATTTCTCCTTCATGAACATCAATGGAGAACCTTTTTAAAAACTCCACCTTCTGATTGTTTTTAACTGTGAGATTTTGCACCGAAAGGATGGTTTTTCCCGCCTCCCGGGGTTCTTTCTCCACAGAAAAGGAGATATCCCGGCCAACCATCATGCGGGCCATTTCTTCCTGGCTTGATTCGGCTACCTCCACAGTCCCAATGTACTTTCCTCTTCGTATAACCGTACACCTGTCAGCAACGGCCTTGATTTCCTTCAGCTTATGGGTAATAAGAAGAACGGATTTGCCTTCTGCTGTCAGGCTCCGCATGATTTCCATAAGCTCAGTGATTTCCTGAGGGGTGAGTACGGCTGTGGGTTCGTCAAAGATGAGGATATTGGCATTGCGGTACAGCATTTTTAAAATCTCAACCCGCTGCTGCATGCCAACGGAAATATCCTCTATTTTTGCGTAGGGGTCGACATTCAGGCCGTATTTTTGTGACAGCTCCGCTATTCGGGCGGCTGCCGGCTTAATATCCATAATAAAGCCGAACTTTTTGGGTTCACAGCCCAACACGATGTTTTCTGCGATGGTAAAGTTATGAACAAGCTTAAAATGCTGGTGCACCATACCTATTCCCAGATCATTGGCTACATTGGGATTGGTGATGCGCACTTCTTTTCCGTTAATAAGTATGCTTCCCCCGTCGGGCTGGTAAAGTCCGAACAGTATGCTCATAAGCGTGGATTTACCCGCTCCGTTTTCACCCAGGAGTGCATGTATCTCGCCTTTTTTAAGCGAAAGGGTAATATTATCGTTGGCAACAATACCCGGAAATTCCTTTCGGATATTTTGCATCTCTACAACATATTCCATGGATTGGCCTCCTTGCATGCCGGCTGGGTTGGAATATAAGGATCAGTTTGTATTATGCCCTTTCGCTGTTAGCCGTGGTTGCTTTTTGCAAAGGGTTGTTAAATCTTTCGCAAAGTATTGTTATCAAAAGCTCGGGGGCATCGAAGCCCCCCCTTTTTTTAGTCCGATTTGCTTACGCAAAGGGCAATCAATTAAAGAAAAAGAGCGGAAATAAACCGCTCTTTTTCACCGGGCAAAGGTTTACTTTATGAGTCCGTCGCCAGTATCGGCAACCTTGATTTCACCGCTCTTAATCTTGGCGAAGACCTCGGATGCGGTTTTCTGCACGTCCGCAGACAGGTTGGGATTTTCGTCGGGAAGGCCTACACCGTCGTTAGCAGCTTCATAAGTAAGAACCTGTCCGCCGGGGAAAGTACCTTCATAATGAGCCTTAATCATATCATAGGTGGCAATACGAACACCCTTGGTTGCGGAAGTAAGAATGACGGACTTGGACTTGTCAGCCAGAAGACCATCATTATACTGATCCACGTCAACACCGATTACCCAGCTTTCCTTGCCGGCGGTGGTACGGGTAATGGCTTCATTGATAACGCCCAGTCCAACAGAACCGGCAGCTGCAAAAATAGCTTTTACGCCTCTGTCATACATTTGAGCAGCCAGTTGCTGACCGGCAGCAATTTCGTTAAAAGTTCCCTGGTAAACAACATTTTCTTGCTTAATGGTGATCTTGGTGCTGTAATTATCATTGGCGTACTTTACACCCTGCTGGAAGCCCCAGTTGAACTTCTGAACAGCGGGAATTTCCATACCGCCGATGAAGCCAACATCGCCCTCTTTAATCTGCAGAGCTGTTGCAACGCCAGCCATGAAGCCGGACTCTTGTTCCTTGTAGAGAATAGCTACGGTATTGGAGCCAATCTTCTCCACAGCTTCATCGCCGTATTTGCCGTTGTTGGGGACAGCGTCAATTAAAACAAATTTGGCATCAGGATACTGATCCTGTGCTGCAAAAACTGCGGTGGTCAGCATGAAACCAGGGCAGACAATAAACTTGAAATCCGAATCGTAAAGATTGCCGATTTCAGTAAGATAATCAGCTTCTGTTTCGCCAGCGGGCTTAATGTAGTGCTTTTCAAGTCCCAATTCGTCAGCGGCCTTTACAATACCTTCCCAGGATCCCTGATTAAAGGATTTGTCATCGATGGTGCCGGAGTCAGTTACCATACCGGCCTTGAAGGTTTCACCTGCAGGTGTGCTTGAAGGGGTTGAAGATTGGGAAGGAGTTGCGGTAGCAGAGGATGAAGGAGTGGGTGAGGTGCTGGGTGTTGCAACGTTTCCGCAACCGGCTGCCAGTGAAGCAACCATAACTGCGGACATCAGCAGTGCGGTAATTTTTTTCATGGGATTTGAACCTCCTAAAATAAGAGTATGACTTATATGCATACCCTTGTCCTTAATGATCTGATTTTATACCATGGGGTGGGTATATGGCAAGAAACACTTATGAACTTCATAGCTAAAATGCATACATTTTATGAAGCGGTTTTGTTTAGTATGCATAAATATACAAGAATGTTTCTTGAAAGGTCGTGGGCAAAATGTTAGAATTTATTGTAATAAACACATTGAGGAGGGGTTCACGGTATGGCACAGGTAAAATATTGTCCCGCCTGCGGAAAAATGCTTCAGCCGGATGCCGCCTACTGCTATATTTGCGGTAAAAAGCAAATGATGCCTGCAATTGAGGAGCTTAAAGCCGATCAGAGTGAAACTGCGCTTCTAAAACAGGATGAAGGCCGGCAGGAATGTGCTGTGGCAGCCGAAGCTCCGTTAAAGGATGCTGTTCCTGAAGTTGAACCGATTAGCGTTCCGGAAAAGCCGAAAGTCAGCGAAAAGCATCGAACAATCCTTCCTTTTAAGCCTGTCATCGTTGTTGATCAGCCGGAAGAAAGCCCTTTTGCGGACTCTGGGCCGAAGCCTGAAGAGACTGAGTCATTAAAGCCTTTTGTTGATGAAAAGCCTGAAGAAGAGCCGGTGGAAGAAACAAACCATGGTACGGAACAGATAAGCTCTGAGGTCACGGAGAAGGTTAGCACAGGGGAACATACGGCCCGGGAAATTCAGGAAATAAAAAACGAAAAGCCCGTCTTTGTTCCTCCGTATTTCCCGGATGCCGCCATTGTCACAGGAGCAAAAACCACAGTGCCGGACGGTAAGACTCAGGAACCAAAGGTAACTGTCATCGACAGCCAGGATAAAGAGGAGAAAAAGGCCAAAAAACGTTTCCCATGGTTTTTCACGACTTCCTGGAGCTTGCTTCTGATTGGAGCAGGCGTATGGGGCTATTTTCTGTTTTTTGATTACAATTATGATTATCCTATAATCTCTGAGGATGTCCAGCGTGTGGTTCTTTACACCGTGGCTGTTGCGCTGCTTATTTATACCCTCAGCCTGAAGCTTACCCTGCGGCGGCTTAAATTTTTGCCTGCCCTGTTTTTAGTACTGTCCTTTTTGGTTGTTTTCTATTTCTTCTGTACCATTGAGCTTATAGAGGGAGATACTCTTCATGATCTTGTTGTCAGCTGGCGGAATGCGTTCCTCACTTTGTTTAATTAGCAGGTCCGACATCTATTTCCGAGGTGAAAGAAATGATAAGGGAAATAAACACAGGCAGTGATGAAAGCCGTATTGATGAAAAGTTTACGAACGGGCTCGGCACTTTGAAGTTTTATCATCCCTCCGGAACCTTTTCTTTAACTCCGGCGAGTAAAATCCTTATGACAGCAATTATTGAAAGCAAGGAAAGCTTACATGGTATTGGGCTGGACTGGGGAAGCGGTGTTGGCTGCCTGGCAATTCTTGCAGCAAAAATAGCTGCTGTCCATAGAGTCTACGGCTTGGAGATCTCAGAGAAGAATATTGCTGTCGCTGTTAAAAATGCGGAAGAAAACGAAGTAAATAACAAAGTCCAATTTATATTAGCCGATTCATATAGTCCAATAAATGAGCATGATAAGCAAACAATACAGGATTTGAGAGGAAAGGTTGATTTTATTCTCTCAAACCCGCCTTCAAGTGACTGGGACGATGGATTTGGATATCGCAGAATAGTAGTTGACGGTGCAAAAGCGTTTTTAAAAGAAAACGGCCTTCTTCTTATGAACATATCCTTACAATATGGCATGGACAGAATAAATGCTCTTTTAAAAAATTATGACGGTTTTCTTTACAGGGGAGTTGCCGCAAGCACGGACATTGTGCCGTTTGACCTGTCCAGACAGGATTTGCTGGATTGCTTGAAAATCTATTCCAATGAGGAAATAAATGGAGGTATAAGCTATACCTTCATAAAAGACAAAAGCGATGCCCAGCATTTCATCGATGCGCGTAGTGCGTTGGATAACTTTGAAAAGTACGGCATAAGTCCTTTTATAAAATGGCAAACGCATCTGTTCCAGTACACGGAAGGACCTGTTGCATGAAGCCTGGACACCCCCCTTCTGCCTTTAGCAGGCAGAGGGGCTGGTGTAAAATAGTATCCTAAAAAGACGGAGCAGCGACACCGAAAGTGTTGGATGCTCCGTCTTTTTGCTTCGGATGAATAAAAGTACCCGGATACAAAGGGTGAGTGAGCCAAGTGACAGGCCCGCCAGAGCCTCCATTATACAAAGAACGTAAAAAGCGACAGGGCACTTAGGGTTACTTTATTGACAATTGAACTTAAAAGGAACATAATGTACTTGTTGCATAAGTACATTATATAGCGGTGGAGAAAACATTATGGAAATTATTATCAGCAGCAATACCAGTAAGCCTATTTATGAACAAATAACATCACAGATAAAGGCGAATGTTATGAGCGGAGAACTGAAAACCGGGGATCCCATACCATCCATGCGATCGTTAGCAAAATCTTTGCATATAAGCGTTATTACTGTTCAAAAGGCTTACGAGGATTTGCAGCGAGATGGATTTATTGAAACAACTGTTGGCCGAGGTAGCTTTATATCGGCACAGAACAAGGACTTCTATCAAGAAGAACAGCAAAAAAGGGCAGAGGAACATTTGCAAATTGCCGCAGAAATAGGCAGAACGAGCAATATTTCACTTGGAAAATTAATAGAACTGCTATCTATATTCTATTCGGAGGAGGATTAATATGGGCAACATATTGGAGTTAAAAAATGTTACCAAAGGGTACGATGAATCCGGTTTCGCATTAGATGACATATCGTTCGTCCTTCCCTGCGGATCCATTATGGGATATGTGGGAGAAAACGGTGCCGGAAAAACAACAACAATAGGTTGTATCTTAAATACCTTATTAAAAGATAGTGGTACAATTCATTTGTTTGGAAAAGAAATGAATGACAAAGACACATTAATCCGTGAAGATATCGGCGTTGTATATGATGGAGACAATTTCCCCGGATACTTAAATGCTGAACGGCTGGCAAACGTCTTGCGGGAACTATATACTAATTGGGATGATGTTCTGTTTCAAGAGCAGCTTGCAAAGTTTAAGTTGAATGTAAAGCAGAAAATTAAAACTTATTCTAAAGGCATGGCGATTAAGCTGGCAATAGCTGCGGCTATTTCCCACCATCCCAAATTACTCATTTTGGATGAAGCGACCAGTGGGTTAGATCCGGTTATGCGTGAAGAAATATTGGATATATTCTTAGATTTCGTTCAAGATGAGAATCACTCTATTTTTATTTCGTCCCATATTACAAGGGATTTAGAAAAGGTGGCAGATTACATCACATTTATACATAACGGTAAAATTATCTTATCCGCAAGGAAAGACGATTTAATTTATCGGTACGCCGTCTTGCGCTGTACATCCGAGCAATTCTCCCGACTAAATAAGGCCGACATCATTGCTTATCGAAAAAAAGATTATCAGATTGATGTTTTAATTGCCGACAAAAATGCTGTAGAGCGAAAATTAAAGGGTACTGTGATTGACGCGGTGTCAATTGATGAAATTATGCTGTTATTGGTAAAGGGGGAACGCGTATGAAAGGGCTTTTGAAAAATCAATTTTATGGAGCGCTTGGCAGTGCCCTTGTTTTGCTTGCTTTTTTCGTTGCTGTTGGAATAGGGCTTTTGATTTCCGGTAATCCCTCTTTACTGAATATCTACGTGTTAGTCGCTTCCACTGCCTTTGCTTTTAATGCTGTTTCGGGATTTAGAAAGGAAGCTTCAAGCAAATGGAGTAAATATGAATTAACAACCCCGGTCGCGAGAAAGGAAATTGTAAAAAGCCGTTATATTAGCCATGGGCTTTGGGTGTTCGCGGGTATCATACTATCCGCACTGTTTGTCGTATTGACACTTGCAATACATGGAAACCATTACTTTTATTATGATGTTCGTGATCCTCTGATGCTCTTTTGCTGTGGTGCAGGAACCGCCCTGCTGATGGGGACGCTATTCTATCCGGCGATTTATCTTTTAGGAACAGATAAAAGCGAAATCATTATGATTATAAGCTTACTCGGTTCTATTGGCATAACTATTGGAATTATTTGGATATTGAATGCCGCTTATGATTTCCGATCGGTTTCCGACGCTGAGTTTTACCTGAATGTAGCAATTTATATGGTGATTTTACTTGTGTCTTTTGTTTTATCCTATTTCCTTACGACATTTATTTATCGCAGAAAGGACTGTTGATAAATCGAGATATAGAAAAACCGTTGTTTCAGCGGCAAGATAAATCTTTACGCTGAACAATAGCCCATTGCATGCGGCGGCTTGGAGTTAGGGAGCCATTATGTATTCCAAATTGCCGTGTGCTGTTGTGGAGTTACAGGCACAAAACAATCCAATCGGTGCAAAAATGACTTTTCGGAGTGGCCTCTTTTACTGTTTTCATCTATTCTGTTTACGGGCTGGCAACGGTGTGCGCCCATATAAACAGAATAATTTTGTTTAAGTACGAGGAGGCTTACATATGGCATCAGCAATAGCAAAATCAAAACCAGGCCTGCGCGGCAAGGACCTGATTACCATTGGCATCTTTTCAGCCATTTATTTTGTTCTGAATTTCATTTGCATGTTATCAGGGGGACTTCACCCCATTTTGTGGATTTTAATGCCCGGCACCATCGCTGTCTTGACAGGAATTCCCTTTTTAATGATGTGCGCCAAGGTTCAGAAATTCGGCTCGGTTTTGATTATGGGTTTGATTGTCGGCCTGTTCTATTTCGTCACCGGGCAGTTTACCGTCTTAATCCTGCTTACCTTTGTGCTTGCCTGCTCTTTGGCGGAGGTATTGCGGTTTCTTACCAAATACGGAAGCTTTTGGGGTAATGCCTTTGCTTTTATGGTCTTTTCCCTTGGAATGACCGGATCGCCTCTGCCTATTTGGGTAATGAAGGAAAGCTTTTTTGCCCAAATTGCCGCTCAGGGAATGCCGGGAGATTATATTACTACCC
>JAFADM010000304.1 GCA_023424865.1 Bacillota bacterium
CCACCATACGGCAGCCTTTGAAAAATATCGCCCATATTCTGGTGGATACGCTTTTAGCCCAGGTAAACAACACGCCTTTTGAATGCCAGAATATCCTGCCTGTAACCTTAATAGAAAGAGAAACGACTCGTGCGGGAGGCCTGGCTTTGTCTAAGGAATGGAAGTAACAGGGGTTTAGAAAAGTGCGGTCTGCTCGGAATTCAAAGAGCCGGCTTCTATTCATTTGTCCTTTCCATTTGCCTGTATTTTCCCGGTGTCACTCCTGTGTGCTTGCTGAAGAAGCGGATAAAATTCTGCGCATTGGTATAGTTCAAAGCCATTGCAATTTCTGCAACGGACAGCTCGCTTTTAAGCAGCATATTGGTAGCGGCGGCTATCTTTGACTGGGCAGAATATTCTGCAAACGACATGCCGGTATGTGTTTTAAGGATCCTCCAGATATAGCTGGTATGGTATCCCAGCCTTTCTGAGCACTCGGCTATTGTGATATTTCCGCCGGTTTCATCAAACAGGTCCTTAATTCTCTGCATAGGCGTCGCACCTTCACGGAAGGTCTCTAAAGCGTGGATACAGGGTTCTATGACAGAATCTTTAAAAAATCGCTCAAGCTCCTCTGTGTTACACAGCAAGCCAGCCTGCATGTATAAGGGCTGTTCTCTTTCCGCAAACACCTGGTCCAAAGAAAGCCCTGCCTCGCTGACAACCGTCAAAATAGCCGTCACGAAACGGTTGATCCGCATGGCATTTTCATGCTTTGAGCTTGCCCACCTGGGAAGGCCGCTCATAAATTCTGCCAGGCAGCGCTGGGCCTTGTTTCGGTTACACTGGTCGATGGCCAGGCGGATCTCCTGCTCCTGAGCTTCAAGGGGCACTCCTATTACAGTTTTGTCCGTGCGGATATCGGAATAGTAGCTCACTCCCCCATTTACCGCTTCCTCTACCAAAACATCGCTTTTCAGTGCCTCCACGCTTTCAAGGAAGGCGGCGCGGCTCCAGGACAGGTTTGTAATAAAGGAACTGACGCCCACATAAAGGACGACGGACAGCTCTCTTTGAGCATATTCCATCAAAAGCCCGCAAAACGACTCCACCCTGACATGCAGCCGCTCCTCGTCTTCGGCCCCCAACACCAGGATGATAGCGTTGCGGTCATTCACGGGCGGTACATACAAATACTTCCTGGCGGTTTCGGGAAGATGTTCAAGAAATAAAATCCTCATCGCATTTTCGTCCACGGAACCCGGATCATCGCCGCGTCCCACAGGCAGCCTACAGGCCAGAACACAATAACATGAGACGGGGGCAAGCCGGAGCTGAATGGACTGTTCCTCAATCTGCGCGCTGGTCAGCTCGCCACGGAACAGGCGTGTGGCGAAATTTTGCGTCAGCATATCCCGCTGATCCTCAATGATACGTTCCATAGTAAAGTTGGAGCCTATCAATTGTTCCACCTCGCGGGTGATTTGTTGAATTTCGTTTTTTGTATTCCTTGATTTATCTGAGGTTGCTTTGACAAAGCTTGCCAGATAGCGTACCGGGCGGTAAAGCCATAAGGAGCCCAGCCGGCTAAGTGCAACCAGCAGCACCACTGCAAGTGCAACCACTGCATTTATGGCAAGGATGCGGTCAGCGCCTTTTCGAACCATGTCCTCGTTGTAGGCAATGATGAACATAAGGCCGTCCTGCTGGGAGAGGGCTACTGTCATACGGTACTTTTCATTATCACCCACTTTGGTGGATATGGGCCCTGTCAGTCCTTTCAACTCATCATATTGCCGTGCGCAGTATTCTGCCAGAATCTCGTTGGAGGTCATGAAGATATCTGAATTCCTATCCAGAGCAACAACGTCATAATCGCCCAAATCGCGCATCAGGAGGCGATAGAGATAGGTGCTGTTCAGGTTTATGATAAGAGCGTCCTCCACCTCCATATTTACGGACGGCAACTGCAAGACCAGCGAATAGCCCCGCAGATCAATCATATCCCGTGAAAGCCTGAGCTGCCGGTATTCCGCTGCGTTGTTGTGCCAACGCATACGGTTGTATGTCTGATCCTCCTTGAAAAGAATCAGTTCCTCTGCCTGTTCATAGTTGGCCATTTCACTGTAGCGCTGAATACCGCTGGATGTTATGGCAAAATCAGCCTCACGGTTAATATAGCTGTAGCCATATATGTACTCATAAATTCCGGAGGAACCGCGAAACTGCCTGATGGCGTCATTAATGTTGTCATACCGCTGGTATGGAATTTCGTTTTCTTCGAATAACCAGTTAACGCCGGCGTTATTGGGAATCTCAATATAGTATTCCTTTATGGAGGCCAGAACGGTGCCAACACGGTCTCTTGCTTGATTGGCGGCAGATTGGATCGCAATGTCAAGCTTTTCCGATAAATCGTCCACATAGGTCCAATAGGAAAATATGCTTATAACCGACAGAGGAAGCAATGAGATTACCAATATGCCGATAAACATCTGTGTCTTGTAGGATAGTTGCCCGAATCCAGACCGTTTCATTGTCAGGCCCCCCTCTGACGAATAATCAAAAGATTGCTTCGTTATTAATATGTGGATTATTTATTGGTTGATAAACTGCTTGAAAACACTAAACAAACTGTATTCTATATCATTTTACCACAGATTATCAAGGCCTATTAAGGCGATGTTATCTATTGATTATTGCATTTGGCAAAAAACCGATACTATAATTATCACAAATTCAACTTCCGATTCGCATGAATATTTATGAAATTGGACAAAACCATCAATACTCTAAGCAGCATTTGGCTCTTAACGCAAACATCAATAGTAGGAAAGGATTGTGATTCGGCATGACTGACAAGATAACCCTGCGTGATCTTGGCCGGAATATCAGGATGCACCGTTGGTTGTACATCCTGTGTATCCCGGGTGTTCTTTATTACATATTATTTAAATACCTGCCCATGTGGGGTATTCTGATTTCCTTTCAGGATTTCAACCTGTACGCGGGCTTCTTTCAAAGCGAATGGGTAGGCTTAAAGCATTTTATCAACTTCTTCAACAGCACGCAGTTTATCCGCCTTCTGAGCAATACGCTGATGCTGTCTTTGTACAGTATTGTCTTCGCGTTTCCGGCGCCCATTCTTCTGGCTGTCTTGCTCAATGAAATTCGCAGGCAATGGTTTAAAAGGACAATACAAACATTAGTGTACATCCCCCATTTTATCTCTATGGTTATCGTTGCCAGTATCACCTTTATGGTATTCAATACCAACGGACCCATCAATGGGCTTATCAACGCACTGGACGGCAGCACCAGGGCCTTTCTTACGGAACCCGATTATTTCCGGGGATTGATTATCGGACAAACTATCTGGAAGGAATCCGGCTGGGGAACGATTGTTTTCCTGGCGGCCATGTCGGGTATTGACATGGAGCAGTACGAAGCCGCCATTGTTGACGGCGCAGGACGCTTCAGGCAGATATGGCATATCACATTGCCGGCCATTCGCAGCACCATTGTCATCCTGCTTATTTTGCGCATGGGCAATGTCCTTGACAACGGCTTTGATCAGATTTTCCTTATGAGCAACGCAGGCAACCGGGAGGTGTCGGATGTGTTGGACACCTATGTGTACCGGGAGGGCATCGTCAACGGGAATTTCAGCTATACTACGGCAATCGGGTTTTTCAAGTCCCTGATAGGTTTGTTTTTAATCCTTGGCTCCAATAAGCTGGCGAAAAAATTCGGTGAATCCGGAATATTTTAAAGGAGGGCACATTCATTGAGCATTCAACGCAACGACTCGATCTGGTCGCGTATCTTTGACATCTGTAACTACACAATGCTTATTGTTTTCTCCGCTGTTATGGTGGTGCCGTTTATTTATATTGTCGGCTGCTCTTTTGCTACGGTAGGGGAAATCGCTACCCGTCCTTTTTTCCTGATTCCCCGTACCTTTCAGCTAGAGGGCTATAAATACATTCTGTCCTCCGCCACCCTTCCCAAGGCCATGGTCAACTCCATTTTAGTCACTGTGGGAGGCACGGTTATTTCTCTTTTCTGTACCCTATCTTTTGCTTATCCCCTGTCAAAAAAGTACTTTGCGGCAAGAACCCCGCTTCTGATGATGGTCACATTCACCATTGTTTTCGGGGGTGGCTTAATCCCAGGATACCTTAACATCCGCAGCCTGGGACTCCTGAACTCCTATGGGGCGCTGCTCCTTCCAGGAGCAATCAGCTCTTGGAATCTAATAGTTGTGAAGAACTTTTTTCAGTCCCTCCCACCCGAGCTTGAAGAATCCGCAAAGATTGACGGAGCAACGGAGCTCCAGGTATTCTTCAAGATTGTACTCCCTCTTTCAATGGCAGCTATCGCAACCTTTGCACTTTTCTATGCCGTGGGCTATTGGAATGATTACCGTTCCTCATTGTTCTACCTCCCCAGCGCAAACAGCAAATGGACGCTGCAGCTCATCCTGAGGAATATCGTTATGATGTCCTCCGGAAAACTGGATGATGCGAATTTCGATCCGAGTCTGGTGCTGCCGCCCACGGAGAGCGTAAAAAACGCGGTAATCGTATTTGCAACGGTTCCGATTCTTGTGGTATACCCATTTCTGCAAAAACATTTTACCAAGGGCGTCATGGTAGGCGCTATCAAAGGATAATGCGCGGTACAATGTCCGGCCTTAATAAGCGATACGCGGCGGAGCCATGACCTTTATGGCTTATGTAAGCATGTTATGACCACAAAAACCCATGTGGTTTTCTAACAAAATAAAACGTTAATAATTTTTAGGAGGCATAAACATGAAAAAAGGCAAGCTCAGGATTACTTCCGCTATACTTTCCGCTATTGTAGCCATGTCTGTGTTCGCCAGTTGCGGCCAAAACGGCTCGAATAACACCGGCGGCCCCAGCCCGACCTCTTCCCCCACAAGCTCCGGACCGTCGGACTCTCAGGGCACACCTGCTATTCCCGCCGACTATACCATCGAAATTCTTACCATTTCCCACGAGGGCAACATCATCGCTGAGAACCATCCAAACTTCCAGACATTGAAGGAGCATACCGGCTATAACGTAAAACTCCAGTATGTGCTTAACGCCAACTATGATGAGCAGATGAATACCCGCCTGGCCAGCGGCGACCTGCCGGGCCTGATCGTCATTACCGGAAATACAGGTCCAATTGTTTCCGCAGCAAAGGCGGGCGCATTCTGGGATATCACTGAGAAGTACAAGGATTATCCCAATCTTGCCAAAGCCAACGAGAACGTTATGCGCAACATCTCTATTGAAGGCCGCATTTATGGTATTTACCGTGCCCGGACTATCGGCCGCAACGGCATCAGCTATCGTTCGGACTGGCTGCAAAACCTGGGGCTTGAGGAACCGAAGACACTGGAAGACCTCTACAACGTTCTTCATGCATTTACTTACGACGATCCTGACGGCAATAATAAGAACGATACCTATGGGATGACCTGGAGTACCTATATGGGTCCCTTCAACAATCTGGCCGTGATGCATGGTGCTCCAAACATGTGGGGAATTGATGAAAACGGCAAGCTCTATCCCTGGTTTGAATCGGATGCATATATTGAGACCCTGGATTACAGCAAAAGGCTATACGATGACGGTCTGATAAACCGTGATTTTGCAGCGCTTCAGAGTGGTGAATGGGCTAACGATTTCGGCACAGGCAAATCCGGTCTATGGATAGACGTAGCCGACCAGGCCAACCGCCATGCGATTAAGCTGAAGGACAACGGCTTTATAACGCAGGAGCAGGTTGACGATGGGAGCGTTGTATGGGTCATGGGCTCTGTTGCCAACTCCAAGGGAGAAATTTATTCGCTGCCAACCCCCGGTCACGCCGGATATGTGGCGATCAGCAGAACGGGCGCAAAGACGGAGGAGGATCTCTACCATCATCTGAACTTCATGGATAAATGCAATGACGAAATTGGACAGAACATCCTCAACTATGGTACGGAGGGCATCACATATGATAAATCTCCGGAGGGCTTTGTGATATCCCTTGAAAAGGAAGAGATTGTGGCTCGAGCAGGAGCAGGTATGGATTCTTCTGCAGGCTGGAACCAATTTATGATGAACACCACGGATCTCCTGTATAAAAAGGAAGGCAATCCCCGGATTACCCGCCAGGAGGAAGTTTATCAGGAGAATCTGCCGAATACGGTGCACAACCCTGCGCTTTCTCTTGTATCGGACACCTACACGGCCAAGGGTAAAAGTCTGGAACAGATAATCCAGGACGCCACGATTAATTACATAATGGGCAAAATCGATCTGAACGGCTTCAAGGTGGAGGTCCAGCGCTGGTATAGCGAGGGCGGACAGGATGCCCTGAATGAATACCAGTCCGCCTATGATCAAACAAAATAACAAAAGAATAAAAGATATTGGCAACGAGCTCAGATACTTCCATTTAATGAATAAACAATAGCTACGGACTGAAATCCCCATGAATAATCGGAAAAGCTTCGTAATTTACCTCCAGTGATTTCCGAAGCTCTTCCGATTATCCTATTTTAGGAGGCACTATGGGACAGCAGCAGATACAACTATTATGGATGAGGGGCCGGGATCAGGGCTCCAAATGCGTCACCTTCGGCGTGCCTTGGGCAAAAGGCGCCCATAGTCCGGATACGGCTTTTAAGCTTATTGACAGCTCAGGGTGTGAGTTTCCGGTCCAGACTGCGGTAAGCGCGAAATGGCCGGACGGCAGTGTGAAATGGACCAGGCACAGCGCCAATCTGAACGGTTCCGCCAAGGGCGCGCTCCGGCTGAACGTCATCGGGCAGGAGGAAGCTTTATCCGAGCTCGCAGTAAAGACGGGCAATACGATAACGGTGGATACGGGGAGCGTCAGGGCCATATTCGGCTGCAGCGGCAAAAAGCTGATATGCCGTCTGGACCAGGAAAACAGGACCGTTTGCAGCGGGGGAGTCGCGGTGGCGGCAATCGAACGCAGTGACGGACTTACAACAACGGTTATTCCTCTTGAGGGAATTATAGACAGCGCAGTAGTTGAGCAAAACGGCCCCCTGCATTGCGTGATAAAGCTCATAGGAAAGCATGCAGCGGAAAGCGGCGAAACCTATTTTCCCTTTCACATACGCTTTTATCTTTACCGTGGAAGCCCGGAAATCCGAGTAACACACACGTTTTTTTATGACGGCGATGCCCGGCGTGATTTCATCAGAGGATTGGGGCTTCGATTCGAGGTTCCCATGGAAGGGGAGCTGTATAACCGCCATATTAAACTTGCCGGTGACAAAGGCTTCTTTCATGAAGCACTGCAGCTATTGACCTCGTGGCGGCCCCGTATTGACACAGCCCTGTACATCGGCCAGATGGCCGGAAGTGAGATCACGGAAAACGAAAACACGGAGCAAAGCCCCCTGCCGGAGGCCCTTGAAAACATCACCCTGTGGGACAGCTATAAGCTTGTACAGGATTCAAGCGAGCATTTTGTCATCCGGAAGCGAACGGGGAGCGAAAGCTGTGCTTTTATAAATGCGGCTCATGGCGCACGCTCAAACGGCGTAGCTTATGCGGGCTCCCATAAGCAGGGCTTCTGCGCGGGTTTGCGGAATTTCTGGCAGAAATATCCCTCGGCACTGTGGGTGGAGGGAATGAGCAGAGACACGGCGACCATGACCGTATGGATGTGGTCGCCGGATGCACCGGCGGGGGATCTTCGCCATTACGACACCAAGGCCCACGCGGGCGCCTACTATGAGGGCTTTGACGAAATTCGCAGCACGCCCTATGGTATCGCCAACACCAGCGAGCTTGTGCTGTCGGGCCATACCGGTGGCATCATGGACAACGTTGAGTTAACGCGTTTTGTTGCGTCCACACAGAGCCCAGCGGTTATTACCGCCTCACCGGAATACATGTATGGTGTACGGGCCTTTGGCACCTGGAGCCTGCCTCACAGCGACACCGCCGGGGGACGCTGGTTTGAACGGCAGTTGGAGTGTGCCATTGCCTATTACCTCAAAGAGATAGAACAGCGAAAGTGGTTCGGCTTTTTTGATTACGGAGACTTTATGCATACTTATGATCCTGTACGCCACACCTGGCGCTATGACATGGGAGGGTATGCCTGGCAGAATACAGAGCTGGTCCCCACCCTCTGGCTGTGGCTTGCCTTTTTGCGCACAGGACGTGAGGATATATTCACCCTTGCGGAGGCCATGTGCCGCCATACCGCAGAGGTTGACTCCTATCATTTTGGCCAGTACAAGGGTCTTGGCTCCCGTCACAATGTCATCCACTGGGGCTGCTCATGTAAGGAGGCTCGAATCGCGATGGCCGGGCATCACCGGTACTATTATTATCTGACTGGGGATATGCGGACGGGGGATGTGCTGGATGATGTGGCGGATGCGGAGTATGGCCTGGAGCAGCTCGATCCGCTGCGCTTCAGTTATGACGACGGCAACCCCACTCATGCCCGCACAGGCCCCGACTGGTCGTCGCTGTGCTCAAACTGGATGACAGCATGGGAACGTCATGGCAGTACCATCTGCCGCGACAAGCTGCTCAGGGGCATTTCGGACATAAAAAAAGCTCCCCTGAGGCTCATATCCGGCTCTGTATACGGCTTTGTTCCGGATACGGGACAGATGATCTACATTGGGGAGGGCTCAGGAGGCTCACACCTGGCAATCTGTATGGGCTCTCCTCAGATATGGATGGAAATGGCGGATATCATAGATGACCCGGAATGGGAGGAAATGATGGCAGAATACGGCTCCTTTTATCTGCTGTCTTCTGAGGAAAAGCACCTCCGCTCAGGCGGGCTGCTCTCAGGGCGCGGCTTCGCCTTCCCCTACATGGCATCCGCCATGGTGGCGTATTACGCAGGGAAAAAGAAGGACCAGGGGTGCGCCCGCAGGGTATGGAATATTCTCAGGGAAAGCTGGGCCTCCCTGGAATTTGAAAACAGGGAGATTCCCGATCCGTTGAGCGCTTTTGCAGGCACGGAAGTTCCCCGCATTTCCACCAATTTTATAGCGCAGTGGTGCTTAAATGTAATCATGTGTCTGGAGCTTATCGGGCATGAGCTCGGGAATGACACGTTATAAGGGGGCGGCTCCGGGCTCCCCCCTATTTCTTCCCGATGCACGTGCCTACTGCTTGACGGCGCCGGCCACAACGCCTTTCATAATATACTTCTGAAGGAAAAGGAAGATGATAATGATGGGGATAATGGATATCATAACCGCGGGGAAAATAAGCTCCCACGGATTGCCGTATTGTCCCGAGGTCATCTTTGCAAAGTACAGCTCCAAAGTGAGGGTTTTGTCTGCCTGATTTCCTATGACGAGAAACGGCAGAAGGTAGTCGTTCCATATCCACAGCGAGTTGAGAATGATTACCGTGGCGGTTGTGGTTGTTAAAAGCGGAAAAACCACCTTGAAAAACAGCTGAAAAATGTTTGCTCCGTCAATAACCGCCGCCTCCTCAATGGACGCAGGCACGCTTTTAATAAACCCATGATAGAGAAACACCGAAAGGCTCAGCCCAAAGCCCCCGTACATGAGGATAAGGCCGGGAATGTTCTTTAGCCCGATTCCGTCAAACAGGCTTAAAAGGGGATACATAACCGATTGGAACGGAATGAGCATGGCCGCGGTGAAGCCCAGAAACAAAAGTCCGGTAATCCGGCTTCTGGTTCTTACCATCATCCAGGCAGCCAATGAGGATACAATAACCAGCAGCAGAACTGAAAACACGGTTATCATGGCCGTAATGCCCAGGGATTTGAAAAAGCTTATCTGGGACGCGGCGTTTCGGATATAATCAAAATTCAGGCTGGAGGGCAGGCCCAGCGGGGAAGTTACAATTTCCGACTGGCTCTTAAAGGTATTAAGGCCCAGAAACACCAGCGGTGACAGGGTATAGACCGCAATGAGGGTCAGAAGCATATAATATACAAAATTTAACATCTTTTTCTTCATTACGCCACCACCTCACGTCGTTTGGTAATATGCACCTGCAACAGTGTAATGGATGAAATGAGAACAAAGAAGATAACTGCCTGTGCCTGTGCCTGACCGTAATCCGGAGGCGAGGTATCCTTTGTTGTTCTTAGAATCTGCATGGCCAGCATGCGGGTTCCAAAGGCACCGTCAGTTAATGCCACGTTCTGATCAAGAAGCTTGAAGCAATTGGCCAGCGTCAGGAAGAACACAATGGTTATGGCGGGCATGAGCATGGGCAGGGTTATGGTTTTAAAGGTCTGCCATGCGCTGGCCCCGTCAATGCGGGCCGCTTCATACAAGTCCGTAGGAATGTTGTTAAGCCCGTTGGTGTAAATAATCATCATATAGCCGGCCATCTGCCAGGTTACAAGAATGACAAGAGCAAACAGGGCTTTTGTGTTATCCTGGGTCATGTTCGTTAAAAAGGAGACGGGAATAAGCCCTTCAGGGCCAAATAAATACTGGGAATAAATAATCTGGAATATAAACTGCCAGATAAAACCCAGGGCCAAGCCCCCCAGCAGGTTGGGCATGAACACAATGGTTCGGAACAGTCCGGAGGCGCGGGTAACCTGATTCATTAAAAGCGCCAGGCTCAAGGACACCACATTGATGACCACAACAGCAACCAGCGTAAATTTAACCGTATAAATAAAGGCACTCAGGAACCTTTCATTCTGAAAAGCCTTTATATAGTTCTGTATTCCGACAAAAGCGCCGAATACATTATCAGCCCCCGCAAAATAAGTACCTCTCCAGGATGTAAAGGAGTAGAGCACCCCCATAACAAAGGGGGTTACTATAACAAAAAGGAACAGTATGATTGCAGGGAGTGATAAGGGCAAGAGCCACTTCTTATAAAATTTATCCAAAGCCATCCTCCTATCACTAATATTGGATCTTCCTTCGGAATGTGCGGAAAGGGCGCGTGGCCGCCCCCTTTTCCGTTCATACCGTCTATTTGTCAGTTACAAAGCTTACTTACTCCGCATTTCTTTCCACTTAGCGATAGCATAATCCGCTATATCCTCGTAGTCCTTCTGGGTCCAATCCTTTTTGGTCAGGTAATCTTCCATGATTTTAAGACCCACGGTATCTCCGCTCCAGCTTCTGGGTGCGCCTGCATAGGCGTTGGTGATGGTATTTCCGCTCTTGATATATTCAAGAATGGACTGGCCCAGCGTGTTGGGAAGGGTTGTGGTTGCAGGGTCGGCATTGTAGGGAATAAAGGCCATGTCCTCTATGATAAACTTTTTGCCTGCCTCGGAGGTATTGAGCCAAACAAGGAAATCCTGAGCCATCTTCTTCTCCTGGTCCGTCACCTTGGCGTTAATGGCGTAGTAGTTGGGTACAAAGACCGGGATAGAGCTGTTGATTTTGTCTACGGTAAGGCCTTCAACCTTGATGTCGGAATCGGCAAAGGGCATTTTTATGGGAAGGAAGGTCAATTGCTCTACAACCGAAGCGTTAGCCTTCTGAAGATTGGTGTAAACCCAGTTGCCCTGCTTTACGAATACGGCCTTTCCTTCTGCAAAATTCTGAACCTCGGCATCATAATTGCTTGTAGTGGAATTAATGTATTCCGCTCCCCGTTCCAGAGGTCCGTTTGCACCTGCCGCATGGGAGCTTTTCAGATCCAGCACCTTGGCGTAGGCGATAAGGGAACTGCGAAGAGTATCCACCTGTGCATCCGTTGCGGCGGCAGCGGCGGCAGGGTTAGCAAATACCGTGTCAATAGGAATATTAATCAGGTGGTCACCATAGGTCCATTTCTCAGAACCGGCCACAGCGAACACACCGTTTAGCTTCTTGGCAATGTCATTTTTTTCGGAAGCCAGAGCATAGCTCTTGCCGCTTAGGGTAACAGTGGTTGATGTTCCATCCTTGATAAAGGTGTCCAGGCCAAGCACCATTGCTTCAAATTCATCATAGGAAGCGGTTTTAAAATCAGCAATGAAATTATCTACGTTAGCCTCACCGAACAGTGCGCCTATAACCTTTTTGTCGGCAATGTAGCCGTAGCCTTCAACATTGTAGGGTACACCGTAGCTGTCGGTACCGTTGGTTGTCAGCCTCAGGTTCTCAGGGATAGCGTCATGCAAAGCCTTAAAGGAAGCTTCGGTGGCGCTGTTCAAATCCATGACAAAGCCGCCTTCCTTCCATTCAGCAAGCTCTTGAATACTCATAACGCTGAAGATGGCAGGTTTGTTTTTGGAGTTCATGTCTGCGCGCAGGGTCTCGGAGCTGTCCGTACCGGAGCCCAGAGAGAACACCTTGATGGTCAGCCCGGTTTGCTTTTCGTAAGCATCTACCGCTGCCTGCAAAGCGTCTGCGTTTTCACCCTTTGTGTTGAAAATGTAGAAATCGTACCCTCTGCTGGATGCGTTATTGCCGCAGGCCGCTACAAGAGGCACCAGTAAAACGGCAATCAGCATAAGACAAAAAACTTTTGTTAACTTCTTCATAGCTATTCCTCCTATCCTTATGTTAAGGCAAATGCTTTCATTAATGGGGAATATCCATAGTATGCCCCATTTATTCGATTTCCAGTGAACAAGTATCAAGTCCGTCGGACGATGAATACGTCACTGTAAACTCTCTGGTATCCAGCCTTGCGTTCAGCTGGGCCCACTGCTTTCCCGATTCCCAACGCAGTTGAATCTGATGATTGGGACCCCCTTCATTAATCACCAAATCCCCGTTAAAGGCGGGATGACTGTTTCGAAACCTCATGAGTTTCAGAAGTTTTTGTACGACTGGCCTTTTAAGCTCCTCCTCCACCTCCTCCCGTGTATAGGCATGACGGTTGATATTACGCCCTTCTTTGGTTTTTTCCAGTAACTCAATATCGTTTTCCCCGACAAGCATGCCCACGTAATAGACCTGGGGTATACCGGGTGCGAAAAATTGGATCGCCCGGGCCAGAATATAGGCATCATCCTGGTTTCCCAGTGCGGAATAGTAACTGCAGTTAATCTGATAAATATCCAGGTTGTTGTACTCCGCGCTGCTGTACTTGGGCTTCACATTGGCGCCCCGGGTATAGAGCATATCCCGTGTTTCTTCCATTTCATCATCTGTCAGAAGGTCTTTAACATCCACTACCCCAATCCCGTCATGGGTATCCAGAGTCGTAAATTGTTTGCGCGGGCAAATCTTCATCCAATGGACAAGCCGGTCGGCACGTCCGGTATAAAGGCCGTGGAGCACCAGCATGGGAAGTGCAAAGTCGTAAACATAATAGCCGTGCTCAGCGATTTTTAGCTGTATGCTGTAGTGTTCATGAATCTCCGGCAGAATAGTGACGCCGTAAGGCTTTACAATAGCCACACAGTAGTCTAAAAGCTCCCAGATATCAGGCTCCACGAAAAAGCAGTTGGTTCCGGGCTTCTTAATGGCATAAGCAAAGGCATCCAGCCGAATAAGCCTGGCTCCCCGCTTTGCAAGAGCAATCAAATTATCCTTGATAAATTGACGCCCGGTTTTGGAGTTCACGTCAAGATCAATCTGTTCCTCACCAAAGGTGCACCACAGAGGCTCTCTGGTACCGTCCTCAAACTCTGCTTCTATAAAAGGTGCCCGTGGCTTGCGTTTGTAAATGATACCAATTTCTTCCTCGTCGGGTAATTTCCCGTTATATACCTTTTCGGGACGAAGAAAAAGATCGCGCCAGGGTGATTTGTTCTTACGGGACATTAGGTCCTTGTAGTAGCCGGAGCTTTTGGACAGATGGTTTATCATAAAGTCATACATTAGATCATTAGGTTTGCCATTACCATCGCTAAGGGGTAAATCCTCCCATGAACCAAACTGCGGATCCACCTGCTCGTAGGTCATGGGAGCAAATCCTCTGTCGGCTGAGGAAGGAAAAAAGGGAAGGATATGCACCCCGCCTATCGCACCGGTAAAGTGCTCTTTCAATACCTCGCTCAGCTCTTTAAGGTTCTTGCCCAATGTATTCGAGTAGGTAATCAGCATGATTTGGTTTTTCAATTCCATATCATCTGCCCTCCATTCAGTATTATGTCATCCGGTTGATATATCGCTTAATTTCAATATAATCGTTAAATATGATTATGTCAACCGTTTATCACATTAAATTTTATGTTTATTTTGCACACTCTATTTTGCACAAACGTTTTTTGCCTGGCATTGAATTCTTTGCATGAATTCGCTTATAGTGTGATCTTTTGCTTCCATTTCTATTACTCTTTAAAAAACCGCGGGGGAGTTTTCACCATAATTCCAAATACTTCCTGATAGATGGCAAAGGATGATTTAAAGCAGGGTTCAAAAGGGGTGAAAGGATGAAGACAGCTTACTCACAATGATAAATGGCGACATGTAAAAAGTATCCGTTTTACCTTTTGGATGCTTCCATTTCCAGGCTGTTTCTGTTTTACTGTTGAATGGAAGAAATGAGCATGGGCATTTTCACAATAAAAGGAACCTCCGTTAATCCTGTAAAACAGGATTAACGGAGGTTCCTTTTAAAGGTCTGCTTTCTCTGTGGCTTAGTCCTTCATATATTCCGCGACATAGGCATTCCACTGTTCAAGGTATTTGCTGTGAATTTTTTCTATACCTGCTTCCAGAGCCTTCTGGCGAAACAGCTCCACAGCAGCGTCCACATCGTTTACAATACCCGCTTCAAGAGGAAGAAAATACTGGGTGATTACGGTAGCCAGCGCAGCCGCCTCACTGGAATATTCCGAATTGTCTTCGGAGAAACCGCCTAAGCGCGGTTCGGAGGGGAGCTTCTCCAGTTCTTTAAGGTACTCGGCTTCAATTACAGAATTGGGTGTAGGAAGCTCAAACGCCTTATTGCCCCAGGCCCAGCCAAGGAAGCCGCCAAGTCCGAAGGGCGGATCCTCAGCTACAAGAGGAACATACTCCCCCTTTTCACCCACTTCATAATCAACTCCCGCCTCACCCATCTTGCTGAGCTGGCAAAGCTCCTTGTTAAAGTCCAGGAGCTCCAAAGCCATAAGTGAACGTTCAGGATGCCTGGAAACAGACGCTATGGCCATGGCGTCCTGGGTGGGGTGAATAAGGGTGATACGCTGGGCGTTATCCACCGACTTAATCCACTCCACTTTGGCTCCCTGCAAGGTTCCCTCAACTGAGAGCCTGGTGCCTACAAAACGTTGGAGATGCTGATCATTGGCAATGATATAGATTTGGCCGTTTTGAAACAGAGGCCCTACATCCTGCTGCTGGGAGAGGATGCTCTTGGACCAGTAGCCCCTGTCCGCCCACTCCTTAAACAGCTTGCAGTCCTCAACAAACTCCTCGCTGAACCAGTAATTGATAAGCTCCTTATTATTTTCCTTTATATTGTAATACAGGCCGTAATTGCGCCCGCTCCCCGATATCTCAATGTAGGGCCGCTTCAGGGTACGCACGATATCCACCGGCCCCACTGCCAGGGATGAGGTTGTAAAAGACATGGGAACCACACCCGGGTTTTTTGCGATTATTCCGTCCAGATATTTCTCAAAATTTTCAATGGTATCCGGCTCAGGAAGTCCATACTCCACCCCAATATCCGCTCTGTAGGCAAAGCCTGTTGTAACGTAGCCCTTTGCAAGACCGGGCACCGCATAAATGCTGCCGTTCACCCGTGCCGCATCCCAGGTATCCTTGTCAACCATCTCCCAAACCTTAGGCGCATACTGGGGTAAAAGTTCATCCAGCTCAAGGTAGGCGCCGTTTTTGGCCATCTGCTTGTAATTCAGCCAGTTGGCCGTATAGATGAGATCCACATTCTGTCCGCTGGAAAGAGCAAGATGGTATTTGTTGGCATAGTCGGTCCAGCCCGTAAAGGTGAAATTAAAACGGCAATTCAGTTCTCTCTCAAAGATTTCATTCATTTTTTCAGCAATGCGCTGATAATCCCTGGCCGGTTCCCCCACCTGATACATTTCCAGCTCTAAGAATTCCAGCTTTGGGACATCGGCTGCCCCTCCCGTCTCACTGCCCTGAGGGGCGGCGGACTGCTGTCCCCCGCATCCGGCAAGCATACCGACAAGAAGCGCTCCCGCCAAAATAAGGCTTAATCGTTTTTTCATGGATCCTCCTCCTTAATATCAATTTTATTTTTATTCGCAACGGAACAGGCCGCACCTATCCCTTTACTGCGCCAATGGTTATACCGGATACAAAATACCTTTGAATAAACGGGTACAACAGTAATATCGGGCCCGTGACAATTACCGTCATAGCAAGCTTTAAGGTTTCGTTGGGCAGGTCCATGGGAATATTGGTAACCCCCTTGCTTCTGAGCATTTGAGCGGCCTGGGCACCGCTGAGTATTTTATAAAGGTAGTACTGAAGCTCGTAGCGGGTCTGATCCTGAATAAACAGCGAGGAAAAATACCAGCTGCTCCAGTAGCTCAGGCCTAGAAACAGGCCCACCGTAGCAAGGCCGGGAGTAATAATAGGCATTACAATCAGAAGAAAGGTGGTCATGTGCCCCGCACCGTCAATTTTAGCAGACTCCACCACTGCGTCGGGCACCGAATCCGTGATGAAGGTCCGCATCAGAATAATTAGAAAGGGTGACATTAAAAGCGGCAGGCAAATGGCGATATAGCTGTTCATGAGCTGTAAGGCACGGGTGTAAATGATGTAAAAGGGTACGAGCCCTCCGCCGAAAAGAGTTGTAAAGTAAATAAGAAACGAAACCTGATTCCGGTAGAGAAAATCCTTGCGGGACAGCACATACCCTGTCATGGCAATGAGCATGAGCCCAAGCCCGGAGCCCGTAAGCGTGTTGACGATGGTTACGCCGTAGGCTCTTAAAATGGTCTGGGGATAGGCTAAAACAGACTTGTACGCGGCAAGGGACCATTCCCCGGGGATGAGCCGGTAGCCATACTTTACAATGCTTGTTTCGGATGTTAAGGAGCCCGTTATAATAAGGATGAAGGGAAGAACGCAAAACCCGGAGGCAATGAGCAGAACAACAATGGCAATCAGGTTAAAAATCCTGGTTTGCGCGCTGATCTTAATCCTTTTGCGGTTACGCTTTACGGCTCTTTCAGTCATTAATTTCATAATTAATCCCCCACTTATTTAAAACAAGGCATACTCGGAATTCAGCTTTTTGACAACGGCGTTGACGGTTATGACAAACACAAGGCCGAACACGGACTGGTACAGGCTCGCCGCGGAGGATAAGCCTATGTCGTTGCTCATCATGAGCGTGCGGTACACATAGGTATCAATAATATCCGCAACCGGGAAAAGCCGCCCGTTGTTTCCCACCGTCTGCCAGAACAAATCAAAATTTCCGAGCATGATACCGCCCACCGCAAACAGCATAAGCATAAAAAAGGTCGGCTTCAGAAGGGGCAGGGTTATGTAGCGGATCTGCTTGAAGGTACCGGCGCCGTCAATTTCCGCCGCCTCGTAATATTCGATGCTGATGCCCTTTATAACGGCGATATACACAACCGAACCATACCCCAGGCCCTTCCAAAGGTTAAACAGCACCAGAATAACCGGCCATGCGTTTACCATTCCGTAAATGTCCACAGGCTTAATGCCCATATTTTTAAGGAGTGTATTTATAACCCCGTATTCATAATTGAAAAGGTTATAGGTAAAAGCGCCCAGTATGACCATGGAAACAAAATAGGGCAGAAAGATAAGCGTTTGGGCCGTTTTTTTGAAGTAGCGGCCCCGCATCTGGGTAATGAGTATGGCCATAAAAATTTGCATGATATTATTAATCAGAATAAAGGCCGCATTATAGAGCAGCGTATTGCGGGTCAGCTCAATAAGGATGTTTGAATTAAACAGGAACTCAAAGTTCTTCAGTCCGATAAAGGGGCTCCCGAAAATGCCCCCTCTGAAATTAAATTTTGTAAAAGCCAGGTAAATTCCCGCCATGGGAAGATAGTTATTTATAAGGAAAAACAGGAAGGCCGGAATAAGCATCAGGAACAGCACATAGTTTTTCCTTAATTCCTTTCGAAAGCGTCCTTTTTTGCTTTGGCTTTCAATACCGGTCCAAGGGGTGGATTTCAACGCATATCAACTCGCTTTCCGTTTTGCTATGCACATCATAGCAAGACGGGGCAAAGCCTGTATATAAGGAATAGGGAAGGGCGCTAACATTTCGCCAAATCCGCAAGTAACATTTCAGCAACTCTGTAACGGTTATGCAAATCCGGCTTTCAAAGAGGCTTTACAGGCCTAAAGGCTGCTAATAATGCTTGAAAAATGCCTTTTCTCTCTATATAATTTTCACAGATACGCCAAGGCTGCAATGTTAACGAAAAACCGGGTGGTGTGGCAATGAAAAACAAAGGACAAAACGGTATTTTTCGGCGAATGCTTATTTCCTATCTTCTTTTATCAACTCTTCTCACTGTGGCGCTCTCCTATGCCATGCACAATGTCTTTGAAAGCGTTTTGATCCGCGAAATACAAAAGCCCGTTCAGAAAAATCTGGCCATGCTCCGCCAGAACGTCTCCCATATGGTGGATACGGCTTCCAAGCTGTCCACCCAGCTTTACCTGAACGCCGATTTTTCCTATTACATCTACAGCGGACAAATGGACAGCGACGCCTACCTGCGCTTAACGGAGCACCTTCGAAGCGTTCACACCGCAATGCCTTACCTGGATTCTGTTTACGTGTACAGCGGGAAAAACGGGGGCTTCTTCCCCTCGGTTTATTCCGATGTAAGCAGTAACCCCTACATCCTTTCGGAGGAGCAGTTCCCGGATAAATCCGCCCTGGCTATCATCCGGGATTACAGCAATTATTACTCCTTTTCCCCCATCTACCGCACCATTGTTTTAAACGACACTAAAACCAAGCCCATGGCCAGAGAAGTGTATTCCATTATTCTTCGAGACGAGGTAGCCAAAAAGGAAAAGCCGGATTACGCCATAATGGTTAATTTATCCCGAAAATGGCTTGAGAATTTAATCCGTGAAAAGGAGCTGGAAAGCGGCAGCTTTATCCTGAATACAAAGGGTGACATGGTTTACGGCAGCGAGCTTTCCAGCCGCTTTTACAATACGCTTCCGGAGGAAGAGAAGCTGCGGCTTCTGGCCCCTCCTTCAGATACCGGCATGACGGCTCTGTACGATGCCGGTGAATATCTGGTAAGCCATACCTCCCCCGATCCCTATGGCTGGATTTATGTGAATTTTCTGTCCCTTAATACCGCTTACAGTGAAATAAATACCATAAGGACCCGAACCCTTCTTGTATCGGGCCTTCTTTTGCTCATCGGCTTTTTCCTATCCTATTTTTTGGCGGTACGGCAATACCGGCCCATTCACAGCATCCTTGCAAAGCTTCGCCTTTACGAGCAGGATGCTTTAAGCGACAAACGCCTTAAAAACCAGCTTTTCATGAGGAGCTTACTGGAAGAAGGCGCTTTAACCTCGGAAAAAGCCAATGAAGAGCTCCGCAACCGGGGCATTCCCTACCGTTTCGACTGTACCTTTTTCCCCGTTCTAGTCCGGGTGGATAAGTACCGGGAGTTTTGCCGTGAATTCTCGCCTCAGGACAGAAGCCTTTTTAAGTACGCAGTAGGAAACATCATGGAGGAGCTGTGCGGGGAGCTCTTTTCGGGTATCGCGGTGGATATGGAGGACGATCTTCTTGCCCTCATTTTAAACGCCGGGTCAAAAGAAGATTACGACAGGAAAGCGCCGGAGCTGGAAGCCGTTCTGCGCCGGGTACAGGCCAGCGTCAGCCAGCATCTTGATCTCTCCGTTTCCTGTGTGGCAGGTTTATGCTGTGAGGATCTAAGGCAGCTTCCTTATACCCTCCGGCTTGCCTTTGAGCATTCCTTTCACAGGCTTTTCTTCGGAAGGCAATGTGTTCTTTTCTCCAAAACCATACGCAACTATTCCCGGGATTCCTCGGAGCTTCGGCAGCAGTACCCCGCCCAGAAAGAAAAGCTTTTTCTGGAGGCCTTGCGCCAGGGCAATGCAGAGGAAGCCCAAAAGCATTACAACGAAATCATCACCGCACTTTCCACCATGCCCAGGGCCGTCATCAAAATGGAATTTTTAAGACTGGTTTCAAAGATTAATGAAACGGTAGACATCATTCTGTCGGCAAACGGCACCCTTCGCGACGAAATCCATCATGTACTTATAGACCTTGACGAATACGAGCTTATTGAGGAAGTGAATCATGCCATCGCCCAATCCCTTCAAAACATCGCCGGTGCGGTGAACAACCGGCGTGGGGTAAGGCACGAGCATTTGTCCGAAAGGGTGATGTCTTTCGTAAGGAAGCATTTGGAGGATCCCAATTTGTCGGTTGAGCTGGTAGCATCCCACCTGAACCTTTCCTCCTACTACGCCGGAAAGCTTTTTAAGGCGGAAACCGGCCAATCCATTCAGGAACATATCAGCGAGGCGCGAATGTCGGAGGCTGAACAGCTTTTGCTTAAGGGGTGCTTCTCTGTATCCGATATTGCTCAAAGAATCGGGTTTACAAATACGGTATCCTTTCACCGGGCCTTTAAAAAGAAAACAGGCATGACACCCAAGGAATATGAAAGAAGTAAAAAGGAAACCGCTGAAAAGACGCTCTAGGCTTCTCATGACAGCCGGAGCACAGTCAAACTTGACTGGACAAAGCCGGCATCAGCCATTATACTTCTTAATAGAAACAAGGCTTGCCCACGCTTGGATCGATTCCGATGCAGAAGGTGCAAGCCGGATAAAATACGCAGCATACGGTCACACTTAAAGAATCCCGCTCCATAAGGGTGGGATTCTTTCGTGCAATTTAAGGAGGAGCTTAAATGGAACGCTATCTTCCCCTTCTAAAGGATTACATTCTGAAAAATTGCGGTCAGATGACCCGTGAACCCTCCGGAATTCTTAAATTCCCCTATACGGTGCCAAGCAGCCCCGAGTCCCCCTATTATTCCATGACCCTGTGGGATTGGGATTCGTGGTTTATAAGCGTGGTGCTGGGACAAGTGGAGGCGGACACCGGCGAGCATG
>JAFADM010000340.1 GCA_023424865.1 Bacillota bacterium
ACCTTACTCCATCGCTTAATTAACTCCTATTAGAGATTAAAGAATTTTTAAGGACTACACGCTCCAGCCCAGGCTCTCCTCCTGAATGCGGTACATACGCTCGTACAGTCCCTTCTTTGTCATTAGCTCCTCATGGGTGCCCTCTTCTGCCAGGCGTCCCCCATCCAGGACAATAATTTTATCGGCCCCGGCCACAGTCCTTAAACGGTGGGCGATGACAATAACGGTTTTGCCCTTAATGAGCCTTGAAATGGCGGTTTGTATGTATTGCTCGTTTTCCGGATCCAGGGATGCGGTGGCTTCGTCCAGAAGGATAATGGGCGCATCCTTTAAAAGGGCGCGGGCAATGGAGATACGCTGTCTTTCACCTCCGGAAAGGGTGCTTCCGTTTTCCCCCAGAACCGTTTGATACCCATTGGGAAGATTTCGCACAAACTCGTCGCAGCAGGCGGCTTTGGCGGCTTCCATAACCTGCTCTTCCGTAGCGTCCCTGCTGCCGATTCGTATATTGGCTAAAACCGTATCGTTGAAAAGCACCACATCCTGAAAGACAAAGGACATATAGCCCATCAAATACTCGGGGTCCAGGGTCTTAATATCCACGCCCCCTATTTTGACGCTGCCCTTGTTAACATCCCAAAAACGTGCAATCAGCCGGGAGACGGTGCTTTTCCCGCTTCCGGAGGGGCCCACCAGCGCGGTTATGGCATCGGAAGGAATAGACACTGTTAAATTTTCAAGGACATTGTCCGTCCCCGCCTGTTCGTTATAAGAAAAGCTTACGTTTTCAAAGTTAATGGCCCAGCTTGTGAGGGGCGTATCCGTGCTTCCCTCCATAATAGGCGCTGCCATCAGAGTTCGCATGCGCTTTGTGGCAATACGGTGATAAAAAAGCTCAGGCAAAAGGGTAAGCTCCACCACAAAAGGGCCGTAAATGCGCACCACAATAAGCAAAAACATAAGAAGGGGAATAAGCTCTATTCTGCCACCGGCAAGAAGGTTGGTTCCCACAAACAGAGTAAGACCCACGCCTGCCTGGAGAATCATTTGAGCTCCGGTAATAAAAACACCGCTTCCCAATTCCAGCCGAATAGCCGTTTTCATCAACTTTTTAAGGGCCTGATCCAGGGAAGTGAATTTGGCTCCGTCCATGCCGCAGGCCTTAATAACCTTGATACCCTCCAAATACTCCTGCACCTGGCTTGAGGCATCCAGCTTAGCCTTGACCTGCTTTTCGCTTAAGCGGTTTTGAATTTTCTTGCTCCCCAAAACAATAAGAAAGGCCAAAGGAACGGTAAAGAATACCGCAAGGGCCATACGCCAGTCAAAAAGAGCCAGTAGGATGCAAATAATGGTGGCTGAAATGCCGTTGGCGCAAAGCTGGGGAATGACATGGCTTAAAACCTGTTCCGTAGTTGAGCAGTCGGCAATGATGTTAGAGGTAAGCTCCGACAAATCCCGGGAATTGAAAAAGCTCATGGGAAGCTTGCGGATATGCTCAACAACACGTATTCTTGTATTCTCGGCTTCAAGATAGGAGGTAACATAGGTCTTTTTGTAATCGTTTTTGCTGGCCAGGAACACTAAAATTCCTGCGGCCACACCCAGCCCCAGCATAATCCAAAGCCGCATCCATGAAAGCTCCTGTCCCATAAGCGGCTTTAACAGCTCTGTAAAAATCTGGATGGTCACCATAAAGGGAAGCATTAGCGACAAATTGGTCAAAGTGCAGGCTCCAATGGCTTTTTTAAGATCCGAATACCCTTTGTCCGTAAGTGCCAGAAAGACTTTGAGTTTACCCATGTGCCTCGGCCTCCCTTCGATTCATTTTCCAGTCAATCGTTTTCACATAGGTGTTCCACATGGCAGCATACCGGCCCTCTCTGGCAAGAAGATCATCATGACTTCCTTCTTCAATAAGCTGTCCCTTGTCCATGACAAGGATCCTATGGGCGCCTCTCACAGTGGAGAGCCTGTGGGCAATCATGATAACGGTTTTTCCGTGCATCAGCTTCTCAAAGGCACGCTGAATGAGGTACTCGTTTTCAGGATCGGAAAAGGCGGTAGCCTCGTCCAGCACGATAATGGGGGCATCCTTTACAATAGCCCTGGCAATGGCAATGCGCTGCCGCTCACCTCCTGAAAGGTGTACCCCGTTTGCGCCGATAACCGTATGGTATTTATTGGGCAGCTTTTCAATAAAACCATGGCACTGGGCCGCTTTAGCTGCCCTTATCACCTCTTCGTCGGTAGCGTCCTTATTCCCCATTCGGATGTTTTCCATAATGCTCAGCTTAAAAAGGAAAACATCCTGAAAGACAAAGCTTACCTTTTCCATAAGATAACCGCTGTCCACATCCCGTATGTCCACGCCCCCAACTCGTATACAGCCTTCTGCCACATCAAAGAAGCGGGGTATCAAGTGGGCAATGGTACTCTTTCCGCCGCCTGAAGGGCCTACCACAGCGGTAATCCGGCCCTCCTCGGCCTTAAACGAAACGCGGGACAAAGCAGGGGTTTCCTGTCCTTTATAGTAGAAAACAACGTTTTCAAATACAATATCATGGCGGCTCACTTTTTTAGGATTTGGGGATTGTGGCAGGTGGGACTCAGCCAAAACCTCATCCATCCGCTCCACCCCTCCCACAATGGATCTGGCGTTGCTGGAAACATACATGAGCTTCATCATGACACTGGCAATGGAGGGAACAAAAATAAGATAAAAGATAAAGGTTGCACCATAGCTCTTATAGTCCGTTGCAGAAAGTCCTGCCAGAATTCCCACCGGAATGAGAAACAGATAGATGTTATTGATTAGGGTGGTAAAAGCCGACATATAATTTTCCCAGCTTAAGGTATAGGGGATAACGATTCTGGTGTATTCCCTTATGGCATCATGCATTCTTCGCAGGGAATAAACCGTCTGCTTGAAGGCTTTAACCACGGCAATACCCCGAATGTATTCCACAGAGGCATTATTCATATCCTCCAGGGAATTCTGGTAATTTTCCATCATCTTTTTGGCCCCGTCATTGCCATAGGCCCTTATCTCAATGGCAAGTGCAAAAACAATACCCACCACCGCTGCCAGGCCAAAGCGCCAGTCAACGGCGAAGAGGATTGCAAACATCGCCACCGGAGCCGCAAAGGCTGCTACGATATCCGGCAGCTGGTGGGCGATAAAGCCCTCTACCTTTTCGATGTTCTCATCCATGATTTTTCTTAGCTTGCCGCTGCCTGCAAGTACATGAAACCCAAGAGGAACTCTGGCCAAATGGGAAGCAAACTGCACCTTAAGCTTGTATAGCACGCCAAAGGCAGCCAGGTGGGAACACATCAGTGCCAGGAAATACAAAAGGATATTTGTGAGAAGGCCTGCCACAGCCAGCCAGCCGTAGCCGGTCACTTTATTTAAATTAAGACTGCCAAAATGGGGATAAATCCCCATTATTTCACGTACCACAAGGTAAATGGCAATATGGGGAACAAAGGCGGCAATGGAGGCCAGTGCTGCCAGGATAACCGAAGCCACTGTCAGCGCCTTCTTCATGGCAGCCAGCTCCAACAGTCTTGACATGCCCTTTTTGGGCTTTGGAACCGTTTCCTTGTTTTTCATGGTCTTTTCACCTTTCCTGCCCTGAAACTACAGGGTTTTAGAGCAATGCAATTATGTTAGCACAAACTAACTCAATACATGCTAAATTATATAACACACCCTTTTAAAGGTCATGCTCCGAAAAGGATTCTTTTTCACACAAAAAGGATTTTAAACTGGCCCATTGCTTTTATCCACGATCTTTTCTGTACTCCGAGGGCTTGATACCGAATTTTTCCTTGAACTTTAACGTAAAATAGTTGGTATTGCTGTAGCCCACCAAATAAGAGGCTTCGGTGACGCTTATGCCCTTTTCTTTTATAAGCCTTCTGGCAAGCTCCAGGCGTTTGTCGATGATATAGGCGTGGACAGGCATTCCGAACAGCTCCCGAAAGCCTGCCTTGAGCTTGAATTCATTAAGACAGGCCAGGCGCGACAGCTGTCCGATGGTCGGAGCGCAGGGAATATTACCGTCAAGTATTTCCTTAGCCTGATAAAGAGCCTGAATATCTCCGGCGGAAAGCTTACGGAGAGGATCTGCCGCTTCCTCTTCGAGGAGGTTTTCATCCAGATAGACGGCCAGAAGCTCCAGCGCCTTTCCCTCAAGATAGATGCGCTTAATATCTCCCGTATACCGGCAGTTAAGGATATCGTTTAACAGCATGCGAATATGAGGCGAGAACCTCCGTATAACAAAGCCGCTGCCAATAACCTTCTGAAGGGCGGAGCTCTTTCCGTCTTCCCTTTGAGTCATAAGCTTTCCTACGGCTTCCGGCTTATACTGGAGGCTGATGCCGGAGAAACGCCTTTGAGCGACATAGGTACAGGCGCTTTTCTCGGTAAAGCCATTGGAAAGGTAGCTCTCTCCCTCTCCGATGCGGTACTCCTTCCTGCTGTCCCCCATTCGCCAATCCAGCGGCTCTCTCAGGCAGAAGGCCAGACTATAGCGCGGAACCACACCGGCCTCCGATTCCAGAGTGAAGGTTTCATGAAAGGTTGTATCCGTAACAAAGATCTCCACTGCGGGGCTTAGCTGGTATCGCTGGGCACCGCCCTGGCCGACTGCTTCAGGCAAACGCTGAAACGTATAGAACCCTTTTTTCTCATAAAGCGTATTAAACATGCTGCAAACAGGGCAATCCTCTTTTTGGGGATTATGGACGATGTATTTGAAGTCGGTGTTGTGTTCCATAACCATCCGGACCTTTCCATGGAATAGCGTTACCCGGTTGAATCCCGGACAGCCACTTTGTTAGTTCTACCTAACTCATATTAGCATTTGCGCCTGTTTTTTTCAAGCAGCAGCAAGCTTTTTGTTTTTCCAAAAAGCCTTTTTTTCACAATTGCACAGCAATAATACTTAATGCATATTACCTTGACACACATAGTAATATGCGTCATAATACAATCAAGAGGTGATACGCTTGAGTGAATACGTCAGCAGCGACTTAATCCGCGGGCATATAGACACCATGATCCTGCGGGTACTTTCCGAATCGGATAATTACGGCTATGAAATTATCAAAGCCATCAGCGCCAACTGCCGGGGAGCCTATGAGCTTAAGGAGCCCTCCCTTTACACAAGCCTTAAAAGGCTTGAAACCGGCAAATTTATTAAATCCTACTGGGGTGATGAAAGTCAGGGCGGACGACGGAAATACTATAAAATAACGCAAGCCGGTCAAACTGCCTATGAAAAGGCCGTTGAGGAATGGCGTATTGCCCGGGACATCATCGATAAGTTAATAGAAAGGAAATGAGGCTAAATGAACGATTTAAAAGCTTATGTCGATAAATTGTTTTTCAAATATGAAAAATACAAAGATACACAGGATTTAAAGGCTGAAATTCTTGCCAATCTCGAAGCTAAAAAAGCGGATCTCATGGACAGGGGAATACCTGAAGCAGAAGCGGTTGAAGCCGCAAAGGAAAGCCTCACAAGTGTGGATTACCTTATTGATGGAAATAAGAATATCTACCTTCGGCAGTTTCAGCTGGAAAGCATTCAAATTGCGCTGCTATACCTGGTTTCGGTTTGGTTTGTCACCATTCCCTTAACTCTCTTTTTCCCGTTTTTACGATTTAACCTGCTGTTAATACCGGCTATTATAGCGACAGGGGTTATTTATCTCATTCTCCGCTCCGACAAGAGTGAAAGCACCCGGATGCGGCAAGGCTTTATAAACCTAAAAGGCCTTTTGAGGCTGAAAAAGTTCGTATGGCTTGCCTGGGCAGCCTTCACCCTGGTTTCCGCCGCCATTGTTACCGGCGTTTATTTCGGGAGTAATATCTGGTTTCACCGTCCTGTGCGTATTGACGGCCCCTACCAGTTTGCAATCCTTTTGGGCCGCTACATTAAGCCTTTTTTCCTAATTGTCATACCCCTTTTTGCTTCCCGGCTTCCGGGGCTTGTAAAAAAATATGAGGCAGGTGAGCCGTCATGAAGAGGAGAAACCGTCTTATACTGGCACTTTTAATCCTGGGCACCATGGCCATGGGCGTGACGCTTACCATTCAGTCCAGGGAAAACGCCCGCAGGGAAAGTTATTTAAACGCCCAGCTTGACGGATCAACCGCTGACCTTGACTATATTCTGCCCTATAAAAACGCCTATATGGGCAACGCCTCCAACAGCATAAATCTTTTTTATCATTTGCCCTTATCAGGTAATCCCATGACCTTCGAAATATTTCCCGACACCCTGACACTTGAGGTTAATATAAATGCCCGGGTCACAGAGGCGGGAAAAAACAATTTAAAGGATACGCCTATCGCCCTGGAGGGATTGAAGGAGGTTATAGACAGCTATTTCACAAACACGGTTTATAAAGCGCTGATTTATAATTCCACCGCAGCTTTTTCACTTATCGGAAATTTGGAAAATGTGGTTTACCGCTTTACTGATGCCGAATTCAGGGTGAATCGCGCCGATGTTGAGAAACTCTATAAGGATTTTAACAAGCTTTTAGAAGAGTCTGAATGGAAGGAACAGGTTCAGAAGCCTTTGGAAGACGAAGCTTATATCGCCGAGGCCTCCAATGCGATTTTAAAGTAAGTACAAACCATTAAATCATTAAATTATTAAGGGTAAAGCCCTGTTGCTCCCATTTACTTCAGCGCATATTTTCCTTCATACGGTACCGCCTTCACTTTGCTTTTATGAACCAGGAGTGCTAATACCCCTCCCGTAACTATGAGTACCAGGGACAGAAGCTGAGAAACCCTAAGCCCAGGTATAAGATACAAGCTGTCGGTGCGAAGCCCCTCAATGAGGAAGCGCCCCAGACCGTACCCCATAAAATAAGCGGAAAGCAGAATCCCATCCTTAACTTTCTTACGGCTTAAAAGAAGCAGCACGCACAGCAGCACGGCATTCCAGGCGCTTTCATAGAAGAAGGTGGCCTGGTGCCATTCCCCCAGGCTATCAATATAAACGGCAACAGGAAAAAACTGATACTTGGGATTGGCAATCACGTTGCCGAAGGCCTCCTGGTTGATAAAATTACCCCAACGCCCCACAGCCTGACCTAAAACAAGGCTTGGAACCACCAGATCCACAAGGGTAAGCAGGGAGAACTTGTTTCTCATACAGAAGATGACGGCAGCCAGAAAACCGCCTATCACACCGCCATATATGGCTAAACCGCCCTCATTTACAGCAAGAATCTTTATGAGATTATCTTTGTAATTCTCCCATTTAAAGAGAACAAAATAGAGCCTGGCTCCCACAATGGCCAGCGGCAAAGCCAGAAAAAAGAAATCGCCGATTAAATCCGGCTTAAAGCCTCTGGCCCTGGCCCTATGCGTGGCAAGCAAAAGCCCCAGAAGCATGCCGAAACCTATAATAAGGCCGTACCAGGCAATGTTCAAACCCTCTATTCCCAATAAACCAGTAATTGCATAACGATTCATTTCGCGTCCATTTCCTCCGTTAATAAGCCAGCAAACTAAAACCATGTCTGCTTAGGCTTCCAGCATAACACAAATAGAATTCATTTTTTATATTTTTTAAATAGAAAACAGTTTTTGTACTTATTCCCCCTTAAAATGGGCCGTTTCCTGGACGCTGGCCTCAAGAAGGTTTCCAGGGGTTCTTTTGAAGATAAAAATAGGGTATGATAAAAGAGCCAACAAAATAAAAATCTCTCAAGTGTTGTATTTTTCATAGGCTTAGCAGTAATTATAAAACGGTAGCCGGTACGTGATTTGCAACCCTATGCAACGCTTGGGCACAGGAAAGGAGATGTTTAATGAGAAATCCCATCCTGGAGAAATTGAAGGAATCGGCACAATCCGTCTTACCGGTCAGCGGAATTGTGCTGGGGCTTCACCTTACAATTGCTCCTCTGCCATTTTGGACTTTTATCATGTTCCTTG
>JAFADM010000442.1 GCA_023424865.1 Bacillota bacterium
ATGATTATTGCCATACCCATTGTAAACATTCTTAAAAGTATTTTAAACGATATTGTTGCTCATAAGGAAGCTTCACTGAAGTTGGCAGCGGAGGCGGCAGGAGAAAGCGCCGGTGAGGCTTCGGGAGAGGCTTCGCGGCAAACAGAGCTTTAAAGCCCTAGGGGCTTTAAATGTGCCTGGTTTATTTAATGATCCCCTCTGGCCACTATACTAAACAAGAATTTCTGAGGGTGTAAGCTCTGTTAATTGCCTGAAGGTAATGGCAGGGTTTTTAGAAAGGAACTGACGCACAAGCTTATAACCAATGGCATAACCTGCGCACCAGGGAATCCCGGAGGCCTGGTCGCCAAACATATATTTGCAGTAATCCACATCTTTCTGGAATAGCAGTTTTGAATATTTCTCTTCCCAAAGGGCTTGAAATACATTGTCAGACAGGCCAAAGAGCCATGTGGGCTTCAATTCCGGAAAAAAGGAAAGAGCAAAGCAGTCGGCCTGACCGTCAATTATCAAGGACTCAAAGAACTGGTTTTTTAGCTCTCCACGGCGATGGTTGAACCAATAATTCCCCCAGACCGTGTGGTGATACTCATGGGCAAAAACATAAGGTATCCAGTAGGTAAAATCCCTGGCTAAGGGGTTAACAGCAATAATCATGTTGCCAAAGGTTGATGTGCCGATTACACCGTTCTGGCGTTCTTTTGCAGTCTGATTATTGTCCGGCAAAGGATAAAGGGCAATTGTAATTGTATCATCGTCATAATTGGGCAGAGCTGCAGCAATTTCTTCGAATTTAAGCTTTAATTCATCCAGGTTGATGCAGTTAAGCAGCTCGATCTGCCTTTTCAATGTGGCAATGTCCTTAATGGGCCCAGGCTTTCTGTCCGATAAATCAAAGGGTGCGTATTGACAAAGTGTTTTCCAATAAGGCTCAATAGCGCAGGTATGCCATAATTTTTCATAGCTGCCGGCATCCCTTTGGGTTCTATCAATATATTCGTCCAGACATTTGTAAACGGGTATAATTTCTAAACTCATTGTCCACCCTGCTTTCCTAAGAGAGGCTTGTTTGTAAAAGCCTGCACGGAGCACCATTATAATCTGATTGTATGAAAGGTTCCAGGGAAAAACAACGGTATAAACAGCTATAGTAATTTTCTATCTGAATAAAGTCGATATAAAATAGTGGTAGCTGTATTGCCTGAAATAACTGACTAAGATGCCGGGGCAATGTAGAATTTTGCCGATATTTGTAATATAATAGGAAAATATGTGCTGATAAAATCCAATAAGTAAAGAGGAGACAAAAAAGTATGAAGAAAACAGCAGCGATACTCATGATTTTTGTCATCATGCTGATGGCCGGTGTTTCCCAATCTTCCGCTTCAACCTATTTCTCTCACAATAAAGCACTGGACGGCATTTTTCAAAAAATGGAGAAGGAATTTCTTCAATACAAAAAGGATGAGGTCGTTCCTTTAAAAAGCTTGGGTGCAATCATAACCGAAGAAAACAAGGATAAGGTTAAGCCCATAACCCGAGTAACACAGAAAATATCAGACGCCCAGATGAAAGCGGCCGCTCAGAAATTGCTAAATGAAATCCAGGTTGAAATTGAAATACTTGAGAACCTGTATGGAGGCCTTACTGCAAAGGACTACAAAAAAATTGAGGATCATCTTTCATTGCAGCTTTTCCTTGCCAGTAAAACCAGCGATTACGGCTGGGATACGGACGGAAAAAATGTTGCTTTATATCTGGATGTAAACGATCAAATTTTCTGGGACTTCTATAGCCTTGGGATGGAAGGCAAATTTGCCGCCATGGGCAAAGAAAAGGATCAGCCCTATCCGGCGGATTTGCAGGTTAAGGCCAAGGTTACCCGATATTTGAACCAGTCCATTCAAAAGGGCAATAAGGTCAGCCCTGAAATACTTGCTAAGCTCCCCGACGCCATAGAGGCTCTGTTTAAAGAGAATGATGTGTCATATATTATAGCCAGCTGGGTGCTGTCGGAAATTCAGGACAGCATATATAATCCCGAATACGAAAGCTATGACGGTTCAGAATCCCTGGAAAGCATTCTGGAAAGCTTTCAGGCCTCAATAAACGTACGCGGCATGGATCGGGCGGATGAATTGCTCTATGAGAATTTTGATTACCCAAAGGATAAGCCTTCCGATAAAAACCGCAGAGACATTACCTCAATGTTTCTCTATGAAAAGTTGACGGATTACTTTAAAACTGACTTCACCAGCACCATTACCCTGGGAGAACTGGCCAGGCTGTATTTTGAAAACGAAACCTATGACGACAGGTTTGTCATTGACAGCAGTGCAATAAGCCAAAGCAGCCCGGACTACATAAAGCTGGCCTTTCTTTATGGAATGATTGATGATGAGAGTAATTTGAACAAGCCTCTTACAAGGCTTGAGGCCGCAAGGATTTTGGTTAAAGGCTCCATCTACGAGGATTGGTCCGAAGCCTTAATGATAACAGATAATAATGTCATACCCATTGCCGAACAAATTACTGTCGCCAGCGCCCTTGCTCATGGAATGCATACCCGCAATGAAAAATTTGATGCGACAGGTGCTTATACAAAAGAAGAAGCGATTATGGATTTTATGCTCTTTGAATTTGAAAATGTAAGAGGCTATAATGTTGTGTTAAGCACTTATGAGCCTGAAAAAATAATCGTGGGAAAGAATAGCATCAACCTATTGTTTAATGATAAAGAGGAAATAAAAGAATATATCGAAGATAATTTTTACGACACCGTATTGGAGGATATTACAAAAAGCCAAAGCTATACCCGCATTGACAGCGGCGCTGTGCTGATTGATCTTTATACGCCTGAAAACGGAATTAAGTTCACAGTAAAAAACAATGCCCAGTATGTGGATCTTGAAGAGGGCATGTATGGACCTTATTTGTCTTATTATATTGAACCCAAGATCTTAAAGAGCAATGAATCTGTGGATATGAACATGCAGCTGGATTCAATAAATAAAAAGCTGAATACAAAGCTGGATGCTGTTTTGGCGAAGATTATCAAGAAGGACATGACAGAGGAACAGAAGGTTAAAGCAATTCACGATTTTGTCGTCAATCATATTACCTATGATGTAAATTACATGTTCCAAGGCGCTTTGTCCCTGGAACGCATTATTGAAACCCTAGATAAAGGAAGAGGCGCGTGCGGAAACTATTCGCTGCTGTTTAAATTCCTTTGCAGAAGAGCGTCTATTCCTTGCACTTATGAGCAAGGCGATCCGAATATCCTGAACCATGCATGGAATTCGGTGTATGTTAACGGTCAATGGCTGTTTGTTGATACCACCTGGGATGATAAGGATGATAAGAAGGTTTATTATTCCTACTATCTGAAGGACAGATTTGCATTTATGAGGGATCATACCCCTTATATGGGCAATCCCGAGGTGGACCTCTACGGTGAAGTGGATAATATGAAGCTTAAAACCCAGGACGAGCTGAGGGTTTATCTTCTCAGGAATTTTTACTGGTGGGATGGCTTCAGCCTTACCTTCCGGATGGCAGACAAAAC